>NZ_JAENSQ010000099.1:0-1062 GCF_016613125.1 Pseudomonas sp. MF6776 | reverse complement strand
AATTCAACACATAAGTGCAACGCTCACCCCTGTATGCACTTCGTACGGCGTCTTCCAGCCCAAGCGCTTGCGCGGGCGTAGATTGATCCTCGCTACTGTCCGATTGACGGCTTCGACGGTCAGCTTGCTGAAGTCGCTGCCCTTGGGGAAATACTGGCGGAGCAGACCGTTGGTGTTTTCATTGGTGCCACGTTGCCAGGATGAATAGGGGTCTGCAAAAAAGACCTGGCACTGGCTCCGTAGCGCGATGCGTTCATGCCCGGCAAACTCCCTTCCGTTATCCAGCGTCAGCGTGTGAGCGGCATGGCCCTGAAGCATCAGATTGATCGCCCGCGTTACCTGCCGGCGCGTTCTGCGCTTGACCGGATAGGCGCTCAGATAGCCGCTTTTGCGATCAACCAGGGTCACCAGGTTACCGCCCAGTCCATGTACCGTATCGCCCTCCCAGTCCCCCAGGCGCTCGCGGCTTTCGACCTCGGCTGGGCGTTCACTGATTGACACGCGATTACGCAGCTGCCCGCGCCGATCGTGGCTTCCATAGCGTTTCCGGTAGCGCTTTCGGCGATGTCGCAGATAGGTATAAAGCTCACCACCGGCGCGCTGTTCGGCGGCAATGAACCGATAAATCCACTCATGGCTGACCGCCCGGCTTGGCTGCTCCTGCTTCAACCGCTGGGCGATCTGCTCCGGACTCATGCCATGCTTGAGCCACACCGGGAGATGATGGCTGAGCCATGTCGCCGGCTTGCAAAACTTGCGCGCACCCGCTCGACGAGCATCACTTTCATGGGCCGCAGAAACAGCCTTGTAGATATTCTGGGTGCTGTTGCGGCGAACCTCGCGACTGATCGTCGAGGGATGCACGCCGACCCGCTTTGCAATGCTCGCCTGGCTCTCTGCGGCGCTCAAGCCAGCCTCAATCTGGTAACGTTGTCCCTGAGTCAGCTGCCGGTAATGCGTAGTCATCTGCGCTTGAATCCTTCGGTGTGAGAGCCTGGATTCTACCGGTGGCTGGCTCTCTGCCTCTCGTTTCAAGCGTTGCGCTTATTCTATGAATTCAGG
>NZ_JAENSQ010000098.1:0-824 GCF_016613125.1 Pseudomonas sp. MF6776 | reverse complement strand
TCCCACGCCTTTGCCTTTGATCGCCTGCAGGTCGAAGGCTATATGCTGCCCAACGGCCTGCAGGTGCTGCTCAAGCCGGGCACCGAACGCGGGCATGTGGCGATCCGCCTGGTGGTGGGCGTGGGCCTGGATGACTTCAGCTGCGCCGACAAGGAACTGCCGCACCTGCTCGAACACCTGCTGTTCAGCGGCATCGACGGCGGCGGCGAAGGCGCGCTGGAAGAACAGATGCAGGCCCTGGGCGGGGAGTGGAACGCCTACACCAGCAATGCCGACACCACCTTCGTCATCGAGGCCCCGGCGCGCAACCAGCGCAAGGTGCTGGACCTGCTCAAGGCGATCCTGACCCGTACCGAACTGAGCGATGCCGCGATCAACGCCGCCAAGCAAGTGGTCGAACGCGAAGACGGCGGTCACTATTCGCACCTGCAACGCCTGTTGGATCGCCAAGACCTGGGCCATAACGCCAGCCACCAACTGGCGGTGGAACTGGGTCTTAAATGCGCCGAGCGCGCCGAAGCCGGCTACCTGACCCGTGCCCAACTGGAGAAAGTGCGCCAGGACTGGTACGCCCCCAACAACATGACCCTGATCATCGTCGGCGATCTCGACAAACTGCTACCGGCCTATCTGGAACGCACCTATGGCCAGCTCGAGCCGGTAGACCCCAGCGAGCATCGCCTCTTACCGCAAATCCAGGGCACCGCCGCCAGCCATCGCGACCTGATCCGTGGCTGGGTCGGCGACGGCGCCAAACTGCACTGGCTGTTCCCCGAGCCGATGCTGGACGACCAGCACGACGCCACCTACGACCTGCTCAAGGA
>NZ_JAENSQ010000097.1:0-1113 GCF_016613125.1 Pseudomonas sp. MF6776 | reverse complement strand
GGCGGTTGCAGGAGCTGAGTGCAACACGGTTATTGAATTGAAGCCGGAGCATCATGCCGCATTGCCATGGAGTTTTGCATGACCTCTCCCATCACCTCGATGGGGCATTTGAAGTCGAAGCGCTTGCGCGGTCGCATGTTCAGTTGCAGCGCAATGGCGTCCAGCTTCTCCTGGCTATGTACCGACAGGTCTGTGCCCTTGGGCAAGTACTGGCGAATCAGGCCGTTGATGTTTTCGTTGCTGCCGCGCTGCCAGGGGCTGTGCGGGTCGCAGAAGTAGATCGCCACGCCGGTTCTTTGGGTGATCTCGGCGTGTCGCGCCATCTCCCGGCCCTGGTCGTAAGTCATGCTCTTGCGCATCTCCAGCGGCATGCTATTGAGCGCGGCGCTGAAGCCTTCCAGTGCCGAAGTCGCCGTCGCGTCGTTCATCTTCACCAACATCAGGTAGCCACTGGTGCGTTCCACCAGCGTACCGACGGACGAGGCGTTGGCCTTACCCTTGATGAGGTCGCCTTCCCAATGCCCCGGCATCAGCCTGTCTTCAATCTCCGGCGGGCGCACATGAATACTGACCATCTCGGGGATCTGGCCGCGCCGATCCACGCCACCAGAGCGCGGCCGGCGCGTCGTCTTGCCTTGGCGCAGACAGATGATCAGCTCCTTACGCAGCTCACCCACTGGCAGGGCATAGATCGCGTTGTAGATCGTCTCGCGACAGACGTAGGCATCTCGCAGGTTGGGTATGTTCATGCTGCGCAGCTTGCCGGCAATCTGCTCGGGAGACAAACGCTCACGCAGCATATGGGTCACCAGTTCGAAGCGCTCGCTACCCGGCAACAGTTTTCGCATCGGTCGACAAACCTGGCGGCGGGCCTGCATTTGCTGCTGGGCTAGGCGGGCCGAGTAGCCACCGCAAGCACCTCGGTTACGGCGCAGCTCACGGCTGATGGTCGAAGGGGATCGGTTGATCAAGCAGGCAATCCTGCGCAGGCTGAAGCCTTGGGTACGACCGATTTGAATGGTGGCGCGCTCTTCAACGCTGAGTTCGGTATAAGACATAGGGGCAGCACCGTACCGGAAAGGTCAGGTGTTGCACTCAGTTTTTGCCGCCGCC
>NZ_JAENSQ010000096.1:0-1113 GCF_016613125.1 Pseudomonas sp. MF6776 | reverse complement strand
GGCGGTTACAGGAGCTGAGTGCAACACGGTTATTGAATTGAAGCTGGAGCATCATGCCGCATAGCCATAGCTTCCTGCATCACCTCGTCCATAACCTCGATCGGACACTTGAAGTCGAAGCGCTTACGGGGGCGCATGTTCAGTTGCAGTGCGATGGCATCCAGTTCCTCCTGGCTATGCACCGACAAGTCCGTGCCCTTGGGCAGGTACTGGCGGATCAGGCCATTGATGTTTTCGTTACTGCCGCGCTGCCAAGGGCTGTGCGGGTCGCAGAAGTAAATCGCCACCCCGGTCTGCTGGGTGATTTCAGCATGCCGCGCCATTTCTCGGCCCTGGTCGTAGGTCATGCTCTTGCGCATCGCCAGCGGCATGCCATTGAGCGCTGCACTGAAGCCTTCCATCGCCGAGGTCGCCGTCGCGTCGTTCATCTTCACCAGCATCAGGTAGCCACTGGTGCGCTCCACCAGCGTACCTACAGACGAGGCGTTGGCCTTGCCCTTGATCAGGTCGCCTTCCCAATGCCCTGGCATCAGTCGGTCTTCGATCTCCGGCGGACGTACATGAATACTGACCATCTCAGGGATCTGACCGCGCCGATCCACGCCGCCAGAGCGCGGCCTGCGCATCGTCTTGCTTTGGCGCAGGCAGATGATCAGCTCTTTACGCAGCTCGCCGACTGGCAAGGCATAGATCGCGTTATAGATCGTCTCGCGACAGACGTAGGCATCTCTGAGGCTGGGAATATTCATGCTGCGCAGCTTGCCGGCAATCTGCTCGGGAGACAAACGCTCACGCAGCATATGCGCCACCAATTCGAAGCGCTCGCTACCCGGCAACAGCTTTTGCTTCGGTCGACACACCTGACGGCGGGCCTGCATCTGCTGCTGGGCCACGCGGGCCGAGTAGCCGCCACAGGCATCTCGATTGCGGCGCAGCTCCCGGCTGATGGTCGAAGGGGATCGGTTGATCAAGCAGGCAATCCCGCGCAGGCTGAAACCTTGGGCATGACCGATTTGAATGGTGGCGCGCTCTTCAACGCTGAGTTCGGAATAAGACATAGGGACAGCACCGTACCGGAAAGGTCAGGTGTTGCACTCAGTTTTCGCCGCCGCC
>NZ_JAENSQ010000095.1:0-1138 GCF_016613125.1 Pseudomonas sp. MF6776 | reverse complement strand
CAGGCTGAAACCTTGGGCATGACCGATTTGAATGGTGGCGCGCTCTTCAACGCTGAGTTCGGAATAAGACATAGGGACAGCACCGTACCGGAAAGGTCAGGTGTTGCACTCAGTTTTCGCCGCCGCCATGTTTCTGTCTAGACTGGTAATTTGAAGTGTGTAACTAGGATCAGATTCTGCGGCCTCAATTAAAAATTTTAGGAAAACGATCTCGTGGGTAAATATTATGACTTGCCTCTCGAGAGACTCTTTCATGAGTCTATTGGCGATTTTTAAACGCCACTTATGATCTAAAGAGTTTACGGGGTCGTCGAAAATTACGCCCGATGCCCTGTTGTCTGCCCGCAGCTCTGCAAAAATGCTCGCGAGAGCAAGGCATTTTTGTTCTCCTTCACTAGCAATTTGATGGACGCTAGCTGTTGTAGACTCTGGGAGTACTATTTTAAATAGTTGGGATCCGGTGGCGTTTCTCGTATTTGCTTCAACAGAGTAGTGTTTGAATCCAAGGAGGCGTAGCTCATCTGTAAAGTGACTCTTCAGTGAAGTAGTTAAGTAGACTTCACTAATTTCTGAGCTTAAGGTCGTGATTTTTCTCGTGGCGGTTTGTTCTCTTATCTTCTCGTAAATCTCAAGTGTCTTTCTACGTTTTATTTCGAGTTCAATTGTAGCTTTGTTATCTGTTACGAGTTTTTTGGCAGTTAATTCTTTTTCGTTGGTTTCTTTGGAGGTGATTAGCAGAGCCATATGTTGTTCATCTACTAAGCTGGCTACTTCTTTGTTGATTTCGTTTAGTTGATTTTCAAGGGTGTCTACGATGCTTTCATCAAGGTCGCTAGCTTTAATCTTTATAATGTTGATATCTTCGTCTAGTAGTGTTTTTATTCTTGATGAGTAGCTTGAGCTGTAGGTCGATATCTTTTCTCGAAATCCTACTATTCTGTTTTCAAGGTCTATAATTATTTGTTCAAATATTGATAGGTCGAAAGCTGTTGTTTCTAATTCTTTTTTTCGCTCCTGAATTCATAGAATAAGCGCAACGCTTGAAACGAGAGGCAGAGAGCCAGCCACCGGTAGAATCCAGGCTCTCACACCGAAGGATTCAAGCGCAGATGACTACGCATTACCGGCAGCTGACTCA
>NZ_JAENSQ010000094.1:0-1168 GCF_016613125.1 Pseudomonas sp. MF6776 | reverse complement strand
GCGCTTCGACTTCAAATGCCCCATCGAGGTGATGGGAGAGGTCATGCAAAACTCCATGGCAATGCGGCATGATGCTCCGGCTTCAATTCAATAACCGTGTTGCACTCAGCTCCTGCAACCGCCCTTTGTTTCCTTTTTAGCTCCGAGCTCGAACTCCTTTTCCTCACACTCCCAGATGATATTCACCAAAATATTCGCAATCTGGTAAACCATGTACGCGATCATCACTACCGATACTACAGATGCAATTCCCGATGCCCAGGTCGCATTTGCGGCGGGCGTAACAGCACCAGAAGCAGCGTCCGTTGTGGCGTATGCAACATCGCTCGCACCGTTGGCAGCGAAGCCACTCGCGAAGATCATATTCGCTGCAGCCGGCCCGAATGTCTGGGCGGTCCAGTTTGCGACGTAGTTCATCATTTGTTGCTTGAAAGCACCGATTACCCCAAGTTGAGCAACTTCTGTAACGGCCGCGTTAGTAGCACCAGCAGCACTCCAGGCAGCATCCCAGCCACTGGACATTAGCGTTTTACTGAAAGCCCAGGCACTTTCCAGTGTTGGGGCGGCGTCAATTATTCCGACCTTCTCACTCAACTGAATAGACGTGTAAACCAGAGTGACGTAATCCATGAGCGACACACCGTCTGGAGCTTCGCAACAATCGACCCAGCCGCCCACTGCTTTTTTGCATTCCATAGCCTCCCCTTTCCAAACCTTACAGGTTTTATCGGAAGTCGTATCCGTCGGGTCTTTGCCACAATCGAGGTCATGCTCGGCAAATTGAGCGATCTGAAGTGCCACCGCGGCGTAGGCAAAATCCGTGGACTTCTCATCTACCGGGTTGAAGCATTCAGTTCCAAGGCATCGCACAGGTCCATCACATTGGTAGGAGCTGCTCGTCTCAGTTGACGGGACTTCAACGTCATAACCGCAATCCCACACCTCCTCCGTCACATAGCACTGGCCAGATGCACCGGTAGCGCCGGATACACATTTCTGCGAGATAAACCCGCAAGACTTGTCCTTCTCGAACTTCTGACAAGCCTGAATTCAACACATAAGTGCAACGCTCACCCCTGTATGCACTTCGTACGGCGTCTTCCAGCCCAAGCGCTTGCGCGGGCGTAGATTGATCCTCGCTACTGTCCGATTGACGGCTTCGACGGTC
>NZ_JAENSQ010000093.1:0-1183 GCF_016613125.1 Pseudomonas sp. MF6776 | reverse complement strand
GTTCGACGGCACGACGTCCAAGGGGCAGCCCGTAGTTCATGCGACCACCGGCGTCTGGGAACTGGCCGTTAACGAACTTAGCGTGGCCGCGCACAGTTTCAAAGCCAAGGCCTTGTACGGCTCGGGCGCAGAGTCGGCAATCCGGACGTTCACCGTGGCAGACAAACTGAAAATCACACACATTCAAGATCCACGGTACATGATGGTCAGTCCCGATGGAACATTCGCCTATGTAGGCTGTCGTGGAGAATATGATATAGGCAATAGATCGCTGAACCTGATCAATCTCGCGACACAGACAATCACGAAATCTGTGGACCCGGGCCATGTCACTAGTGCAGTACTCTCGCCAGACGGCAGGCGAATCTACCTTTGTGTGGGCAGCAATATCGTCGAGTATGATGCAACTGACTTGACACTAAAAAGGACCTACACTGGCAAGCATATACCTACATCATTGGCTTTAAGCCCTGACAACACCCGATTCTATTGCGTAATCGTTAACGCCCAAGTTGACCCCCCTGGAAAACTGGAGGTAATTAATGTTGCCGACGGCCAGACTATCCGAACAATAGACGTGGGATGGAACCTGGGTAAAACCCTTATAAATCCCGACGGCAGTCTAGTTTATGTTTTATGCCGAAATAGGATAGGTACTGTGCAAGGAGGAGTTGGCGTAATTGATACCAGCACTTTGAGACTTATTGACGTTATTGAAACGGGAGAAATCTCTACAGACATGGTCGCAAGCCCTGACTGGGAATTCTTATATGTTACAAGGGAAATTTCAAATGAATTAATCGAAATCAGCACCCGCACAAACAAGGTTACACGCCGCATACCAACCAAGTTAGAAATAGCAAGGCTAGCAATCACGCCCGATGGAAAACACTTGTGTGGTCTCGGGCCTGAAAATAATAACGAAGCCACGATATTCGATACCAACACACTAGATGCTCGCCCCATCCCTGCTGGCCGCAAGCCTTCCGCAGTAGCCTTCAGCAAGGACGGCCAGCGCGTATACATCTGCAATTATCAAGACGACAACTTATGGGAGGCGGTTACAGGAGCTGAGTGCAACACGGTTATTGAATTGAAGCTGGAGCATCATGCCGCATAGCCATAGCTTCCTGCATCACCTCGTCCATAACCTCGATCGGACACTTGAAGTCGAAGCGCTTAC
>NZ_JAENSQ010000092.1:0-1665 GCF_016613125.1 Pseudomonas sp. MF6776 | reverse complement strand
ATCTCATCGCCAACGCATACGGCGTTCGGCAGCCAACACACTCTCACTCACTACTGGAAGCTCAGACATGAAAACCATAGGCATTGAAAACTCGAAGTCCAGCGTACAGGCCCACTTAACGCTTGGAACCAAAACTATGGGGCTAGGTATCTATGGCGCGTACTTGGCTCTCGCTATTATTTACTTCTGGTTCGGCGGCATGAAATTTACCCACTACGAGGCCGAGGGCCTGGTTCCACTGGTGAGCAACAGCCCGCTTTTGGGATGGGTGTATAGCATTTTTTCGGTCGACATGTTCTCCAGCCTGCTCGGCATACTAGAGATTTCGATCGGCACTCTGATCGCAGGCCGCATGCTGTCGCCCAAACTATCCGTGGTAGGAGGCGCTCTGTCTGCAGGCCTGTTCTTCACAACCCTTAGCTTTATGTTTTCCACTCCGGGCGTCATTGAGCCTAGTTTAGGGTTTCCGGCGATTTCCGTTGCGCCAGGTCAGTTTCTGCTTAAAGACTTAGGGTTGCTTGCTGTTTCGATATTTGTGGCAGGCCATTCGCTGGTTGAACTGGAAAAACGTAAAATTAATGCATAATTTTTTCAATGGCTTAAGGCAGTAATGCCTTAGGCCTTTTTGCCATCATTTTCCCCCGCCAGATCTTTCAACCAGTCACGAGGGCTCAACCCCGTCTTGCGTCTAAATGCGCGAGACAGCGCCGAAGGACTTTCGTAGCCGACTTGAGCTGCAATCAGCGTAATCGAGCGCCCTTCTCGCATCAGCTTCTGAGCCAGGCTAACTCGCCAACTCAACAAATAATCAGCAGGCGTCTGTCCGATGACACTCTTGAAATGCACGGCATACGCAGCGCGTGACATATTTGACTCACTGGCCAGCTCTGCTATTGACCAGGCATGTTCCGGGGAGTTGTGCATCTGTAAAAGCGATCGGGCAAGCCGCATGTCGGCCAGTCCAGCCATCATTCCGGTGCGCAACTGGTGATGATCGAGCAGGTAACGGAGCAACAGAATGATTAGGAGCTCAAATAAGCGCTCAAGCGCGGCTTCCCTTCCACAATGCACATTTGCCGCCTCGGCAAACATCCACTCCAACGTGTCTGCCAGCATGGGCAGATCATCGAGTGCGAGCACCAAACAGTCCGGTAATGAAGCCGACAAAGGATTATCAATTCCGCCCTCAAACTCCATGGAAGCACACAACAACTTTGCGCCATCGGACTCACCCGCAAACAATTGATGCTTGGCGGGGCGTGGCATAAAAATCAAGCTAGGGCGAGTGAGCTGCAAATCCTTGCGATCGGGACCAAGCAACGTCACGCTGCCGGCCTGAAGCAGATGGATATAACCTCGCCGCTCGGCGCCATCGTAAGATGCAGAGCCGCATAGGTCGCCGTCATAGAACAGATTGGCCCGCACGCCGAACCGCGAGAGCAAATTAGACAAACGATCCATTGGCCGATCCTTGACGAGTCAGAACGCACAGACCATACCATCTGCGTTGTCGTTCAGTGCCTGTAGCGAACATGCCGGCGTAAATCAGCCAACGGATAAAGTGATCACTGAGCAGCTCAGCCTCCCTTTCCAGTTCGGCTGTTAAAAAAACAACACCGTTGTTTGAAAGCACCAGCAAATCAAGTGCTCACTCTTCTATTTTAC
>NZ_JAENSQ010000091.1:0-1671 GCF_016613125.1 Pseudomonas sp. MF6776 | reverse complement strand
CTAGAGGGCCAGGCACGCTACCGCTAATTTTTTATGTCTCCTGATTTGCTCCTACAATGGTAGTGGGATGGCAAACGAGGTTTTACTAAGTGTTGGAAAATTAGAGATTTAAATTTCGCGTCTATTAGTTCTAGCGCAACTGAGTGGTTAAGCAAGTACGTAATCAGTAAATATTAAAAAAATAACACAAAAGCACGATTATATAATACAGTGTCAGTGTTTTATGATAATCAACAACGCCTGTCAAGGCAATCGCATGAAGCTCACCTGAGACCTAATAGTTCAGCCCGATAATCATCAGAGGTTGCAGCAATCAGCCTTCGTGCCTTGATGCCACCCTTGCGCTTGACCGGATCCAACCGGATCAAATTCAATGTAAGTTGCTTGAGAACGGCCATGTTGTGGGCAGCATGCCCGGTTCGGATCCGCATCTGATCGTCACCAAAAATGACATCCATGCACCAGTGGACGCGGTTCTCCACGCCCCAGTGCGCCCTGATGGCATGTGCGATGCGCTCTGCATCCGGAGCAAGACTGCTGATGTAGTAACGGCGCTCCAGGCTGGTCTGGTTGCCCACAGTCCGCTCGGACTCCAGCATCACGAAAGTGCGCAGTCCTGGCCAGCGTTCTGGCTGTGGCAGGCACTGGAGTTGGTCGAAAACATGGCAGCGACGAACCTCCAGCCGGCCATGGTCCTTCTCGACATGCTCGAAGTGCGCATGGGGTACCCGGGCAGGATCGCCGTCCAAAAAGGTGTCAGCGAAGTCATCGATCGCTTCGGCCAGCTTCGGCTGGTTTCCCTTGATGGCCAGCAGATAGTGCGCCCCGCGATCGAGAATGGCCTGTGCAATGTCCGGCTGGGTACCCATGGCATCGATCGTCACGGTGCAGCCCTCAAGCGCCAGTGTGGCCAGCAGCTCAGGAATGGCGGTCTTCTCGTTGGACTTCTGGGAGGTCGCCCTCTGCCCGAGAATCAGCCCTGAATCAGCCGCAAAAGCGCTGACCAGGTGCAACGGGGCCGTGTTTTTCTTGCCGGAGCGGCGACTGGTCTTGCCGTCTAGGGCAACCACTTGCGGAGAAAGGGCCGGTAGGATCGCCGCAACCCAACAGCGGAAGGCCTGCTCGAACTCCTCTGGATCGATCAGGCTGAATAGCCGTCCAAAGGTGTCGTGTGAGGGAATGCCGTGGGGTAGTTTCAGAATACGGCGGAACCAGTCCAGCCGCTGCTCAGCCCAGAGTTCGATTTCGATGAAGGTGTCAGCGCCGGCAAGCACGCCGCAGATAGCCACGACCAGTGTTTCGACCAGGTCGTGACGAATCTTGCCCTGCTGACGGGGATCATTGATGGCGACCAGAACATCGGAGATTGGTATGTGATGCGACATTGCAGGGCATCCTGAGTAGAGAGGCGCTCAGGATGCCCGCTGGGAAAGGACTCATTCAAATCGGCAGGCGTTCATGCGATTGCCCTGCAACGCCTGTTTAGATGCTGGTAGATGCGAATTTTTTGGCGTACAGTCAAAATTTTCTGATGGTTGCTTAGTGTGTTGGCGCTGATGGAAAATTGACCCACCCTGCCGATTGAAATTTGACCCAGGGCGGATTGCTGATTTTGTTACCAGCAACTGTGGATAAGTCTACCAGCGCAGCTGCTGTTGCCCCCACTCCTTC
>NZ_JAENSQ010000009.1:0-238015 GCF_016613125.1 Pseudomonas sp. MF6776 | reverse complement strand
CTGACCGTCGAAGCCGTCAATCGGACAGTAGCGAGGATCAATCTACGCCCGCGCAAGCGCTTGGGCTGGAAGACGCCGTACGAAGTGCATACAGGGGTGAGCGTTGCACTTATGTGTTGAATTCAGGAGCCGTAAATGTTGTATGGAGCAATAGCCAGCCTCCTGCAACCATCACTGTCCCCGGCACCACCGCCAATGCCGGCTTGGCATCGCTGGGATTCGTTTCCGGCACTGACACTCAGACAATCTCAGTTTCGTTGCCTAGTAACAGCGGCATTGCACAGGTTGAGGTGTGGTTGGGCAGTACCAGCATGCCAACGAATACGAGCGGACTAAACAACAACTCGTTGCAGGCTAACGGGGAGCAGTACCCGTTTAACAAATATAATCGCTACTATTCCGTGCCGCCTTCGAAATGGATGAATCTGACAATTGTTAGCAAAATCACACAGTTCATTTCGTGCCAGTTTCGCGAAGCCGCTGCAACCGTATTTGTTGTGAATGAAACGTCAAATGGCTTACTGGTCGGGCAAGTCACTAACATTGGACCTACTGCTTCGGAAAAAGGGGCAGTGACCATTGTTGCCACTCAGATTCAAAACATCAGTAATAACTTGCAGGGCGACGGTACTCAATGGGTCTGGATGGATGCAGATAGCCAGCAAGACTCAACGAGCGCCAGCATTTCATTACAATCCCTATAATCTATAGCAGACGAAGAGAAGAGCCGCGCAGGTCGCGGCTCTTTTTAGTTACCCGTGTTCGTTTTTAAATCTAGATTATTGTCGGACAATTAAAAAGTCGGCACGGTTGGTGCCTTGACGCGACTCGCTAACAACTCCGTAACCGCATAATCGCATCCGTAATCGCTTTTGCATTCGTGTCCAGGGTTTCCAGAGCTGCAATTGCGTTATCAGCAACATTGTCTGCACCAGCCCCTGAAATCCAGTTGGTAATCTCTTCAATCGCCGCACCGAGAGCATGCTGGTTGTGCAAGAGCAACGTCAACGCATCAGCAGTGGCGATGTTGCCGTCTGAATAACTTGGCATGTGGATCATCCTTGAGCGAAAGGTTCGTAAAGCCTCATTCGTCCCGCCAGGACAGATTAGCCCAAGCAATCATTTATTGAGGGCTATTTCCGCCCTAAAATGCCGCATCTATCCCATGTTGCCATTCTACAAACGTCAAAAACCACAACCCCCCGACTTTCTCTAGAAAAATAAGGGGGTTGCGTTTTTAGAGTTTGGCGGTGAAGGAGAGACTCGAACTCGCTACCTTTGAGGGCCTGTAGCCCACCTCCAAGTGCACACCCAGCTAGCTCCATTGCTATCTGCTTTACATTATCGGCCGATAACGGTCACTCGGGTGTCATCAAAACCGCAAGCGTCATCTTGATGAATTCCTCGTTCTTGTCTATTGCCCAGAGGGCGCCCCGGACGTTCTCGGCGACATCGGCCGACCCTCGCTGCTCAACCCAATTCGATAGCTCCATGATGGCGGCTTCGAGGGCGAGTTGGTTTTCGTTGATCTTGAAGAGCAGGGAAGGGAGCAGGTCTGAGTTGGGCATTTTGGTTTCCTTGGTAGCCAAAGAACCAGCGTAGCACCGTGTTACATGAAGAGTTTTTTAACGATCGGCAGGACGCCGGAGAGGGGGGAGTTTTGTAACGCGTTGCAAAAAGTTTTGTAACGCATCGGAAAAAGCCGCAAAAATCTCAGATCTCAGAAACGACAAAGCCCTGAATAATCAGGGCTTTGTCGGTACAAATATGGCGGAGGCGATGGGATTCGAACTCATGGACCTGTTACAGTCGACGGTTTTCAAGACCGTTGCCTTAAACCACTCGGCCACACCTCCGTTGCGTTGCGGGCGCCATAATACCTGAATGAAACACACTGTCAAACTCTCTGCATGGCTTGTTACAGAGCGTCTGTTATGATCTTTGCGACTGAACGTTTCAAACCAACAGGAGTGTCGCCATGCGCGAACAGGATTACGCAGTTAATAACAGCGTGCAGGCTGAGCAGCTAGAGGTTAGCCGCGTCCTGCGCAACACTTATGGTCTACTCGCTCTCACCCTCGCATTCAGCGGCGTGATGGCGTTCGTTGCCCAGCAGATGCGTGTTGGCTACCCGAACATTTTCGTGGTGCTGATTGGCTTCTACGGGCTTTTCTTCCTTACCAACAAACTTCGTGATTCCGCGTGGGGCCTGGTGTCCGCCTTTGCGTTGACCGGTTTCATGGGTTTCCTGCTCGGCCCGATCCTCAATCGTTACCTGGGCATGCAGGGCGGCGCTGAAGTGGTCAGCTCCGCGTTCGCGATGACGGCACTGGTGTTCGGTGGTCTGTCGGCTTACGTGCTGATCACCCGCAAGGACATGAGCTTCCTGGGTGGTTTCATCACCGCCGGTTTCTTCGTCCTGCTGGGTGCAACGCTGGCAAGCTTCTTCTTCCAGGTCAGCGGCCTGCAACTGGCGATCAGCGCAGGTTTCGTGCTGTTCTCGTCGGTCTGCATCCTGTTCCAGACCAGCGCCATCATTCACGGCGGCGAGCGTAACTACATCATGGCGACCATCAGCCTGTATGTATCGATCTACAACCTGTTCATCAGCTTGTTGCAGATCTTCGGCATCATGAGCCGCGATGACTGATCGCAGTCCATGAAATAACAAAAAACCCGCCTAGGCGGGTTTTTTGTTGCCTGCAGAAAAGGTGATCAATTGATCACGATGCTGCCATCGGCTTGTTGCTTATAGATCGTGTAAGGCAACAGCAGTGTGTCCAGCACCCCCGACAACGCGGCATCTACCAGCACGCCGGGCGTTTCGTTGTTGTAATTGAACGCATCGACATCATCCGGCCGCTCTGCGTGCAGCAGGCAGAAATCATAGGTCACGCCGCTGTAGATCCGCGGAACGGCTCCGCAGTGGGATTTCTTGTCTTTCAGATAGTCCGCCGCGGCTTGATCACTGCGCACTACCGTCTGCACGGTCCCGCAACCGGCGAGCATAAGCGTCGCCAACATCACTGCCTGAATTCTCATACCGCCAATCCTTAGCCGCAAAAATCTCAATCTACGCCGAACGAGGGCAAAAAGCATTCATGCCATTGGCGGGAGTCGGCGCTTGACCGGTGTCTTCTTGACGATCGCCGTGTTGGTTTCGGCCAGGTTGTTAAGGCGATCGAGCAGGGTATCCAGCTGCTCCATCGAACGTACGTGCAGGCGGGCGATGAAACAGTCCTCGCCGGTCACCTTGTCGCACTCGGTGAATTCGGGAATCGACAGAATCTGCCGCTCTACTTCTTGCAACTGCCCCGGCAGCGGCCGCACGCGGACGATGGCCTGCAATTGATAGCCAAAACACTTGGGGTCAATTTCGACGGTGTAGCCCTTGAGCACGCCGCGTTCTTCCAGTCGGCGCAAGCGTTCCGCGACGCTGGGCGACGACAGGCCACTGATTTGCGCCAAGGCCTTTAATGAACGCCGCGAATCCTCCATCAAGGCACTGATGAGGATCTGGTCGATGTCATCGGTCATGGTCAATCTCCAGCATTAGGCAATTGATGAAACCCACCCTCGATAAAAAAGGCAGAAAGCGAGTTTAGCCTGCTTTTTGCGCTGGAATGGCCCGGCGTCGGATTGGCATACTTTTGCCACGCATTCGCCAAACGCTGAGGAGATTGATGATGGACAACCCGATCCGTCGCGGCTCATTTGAAATGACCGCGGCCATGCTGATATCCGGGACGATCGGCTGGTTCGTCCTGGTTTCCGGGCAACCGGTGCTGGACGTAGTGTTCTGGCGCTGTGTGTTTGGGGCCGGCACTTTGCTGTTGATCTGCGCGATTTTCGGTTTTTTGCGCCCCGGCTTACTGACACGCACTACATTCTTGCTGGCGGTGCTCAGCGGCGTGGCGATTGTCGGCAACTGGGTGCTGTTGTTTGCGTCTTATTCCCGGGCCTCGATCGCCATCGGTACAGCGGTGTACAACGTGCAGCCGTTCATGCTGGTCGGACTGGCGGCGCTGTTCCTCCGCGAGAAAATTACCCTGCAAAAGCTGTTTTGGCTGGCAATTTCCTTTATGGGCATGCTGGCGATTGTCAGTGCCCACGGCCAGCAAGGCGATGGAGGTAGTCAGTATCTGCTGGGCATTGCTCTGGCACTGGGCGCGGCGTTTCTCTATGCGATTGCCGCGTTGATCATCAAGCGCCTGACGGGCACGCCGCCGCACTTGATTGCGCTGATCCAGGTCTGCACCGGTGTGCTGTTGCTCGCGCCGTTCGCGCACTTTTCGGCACTGCCGCAAGCGCCGAGTGCATGGGCCAGCCTGGTGACGCTGGGCATCGTTCACACTGGCCTGATGTACGTGCTGCTATATGGCGCGATTCAGAAGTTGCCGACAGCGTTGACGGGCGCACTGTCGTTCATCTACCCGATTGCAGCGATTTTCGTCGACTGGTTAGCCTTCGGTCATCGCCTGGAAATCCTGCAATGGGTGGGCGTGGCAGCGATTCTGCTGGCCGCTGCGGGCATGCAACAGGGCTGGGGTTTCAAGGCTCGGCGACTGGCTGCGCAGTAAAACGTCAAATGTTCCAGCGCGGCGCGGTTTTCGCCAGGCGCTGGCGCAACTCGCCGATGTTTGCGGCGAGTTGCCGGGTCAGCAATCGATAGCCATCCAAAGCACTATAAACCGGTGCGTCAAGGCTGGCGTCCGGCAACTCCGCTGGCCGATCCAGACGCTGCGTCGCTCCCGACTTGAGTGCGCGGGCCATACCAATCAATTGCACGCGAATCTGCCGGTGCTCGGCTTTCAACGCTGATTGCAGATGGGCCATGGCTTCGGGGTCGTTGCCGTCGGGGCGCGTGTTACCGAGGATCTCCAGTGTGCTGATGCACATGCGCAGGTTGCGCTGAATGGCATCGAGTTCGGTCATGGAAATCTTCACTTCCTTGGACACCGACGGCATCAGCGAACGCAGTTGCACCATCACCGCACCCAGGCGGCCCATCAGTTTCAGATGTTCGTCGGCGCTGACCGGTTGGCCGCTGATGATGCGTCCGTATACCGTGGCGCAATCGCGCAAGGCATCGGCCAGGTTATAGCGCCAGGAGTACACAGCGTACAGCGGCAGGGCGAAGGAAAATGCCAGCGCCAGGGCAATGCCGATCAGGATGTCGACCCCGCGCCACAGCCCATCCGTGATCGGGTTGTCGCCGTGCCCGGCGACGATAAATACGGTGATCGCCGAGAGCAGGGCGGTGTAGCCACCCTTGCCGATGGCGTGATACGAGAAGAAGCCGCACACCACGGCCATGGCAAAGTAGGTCAGCCACGGCATGCCGAGCCACGCCTCCTGCGCCACAAGTAACAAACCGACGCCGGCACCGATCAAGGTGCCGGTGGCGCGTTCGGCGGCTTTTTTGCCGATGTTGCCGTGGTGCTGCAAACCGCCGATGACCACCAGCATGGTCACCGATGCCCACTCGCCATGAGGCAGGTTGATGCCGGTGGTCAGCAGGATGGTTGCCAGCAACCCCAATGCCACCCGCACCGCGTGGATCAGTCGGGCGTGGCGGTAGCGCCGGTACGGGTCCAGCAGCGGACGCAGGATTCGGCGCAACAGCGGTGGCAGTCGGTGGGTGCTGAACGTACTCAGTGCAAGGTCCTCGTCAGAAGATGTAGTCGGTGGTCAGGAAGCTCGAATCGCGTCCGCGAATGATCTCGCTGATCAGATCCTTGTTGCTGTCCTGGTATTTGGTGGCCACCAGCGTGCGGATCGAAAACACCCGCAGCGCATCGTGTACCGACAGCGTGCCTTCGGCGGAGTTCTTGCGGCCGTTGAACGGATAAGTGTCCGGGCCACGCTGGCATTGGGCGTTGAGGTTGATCCGGCCGACCTGATTGGCGAACGTGTCGACCAGCCGTCCGACGGCCACCGGGTTGGTGCCGAAGATGCTCAACTGCTGGCCGAAGTCCGATTCCAGCACGTAGTCGATCACCGTATCGAGGTGACGGTACGGCACGATCGGCACCACCGGGCCAAACTGTTCTTCCTGATACACGCGCATCTGCGGGTTCACCGGGTACAGCACCGCCGGGTAGAAAAACGACTCGCGCGACTCACCGCCATTCGGGTTGACCACTTCGGCACCCTTGCTGCGCGCATCCGCGACCAGCCCATGTAGATAATCGACCTTGCCCGACTCCGGCAGCGGTGTCAGTGACACTCCGCTGTCCCACGGCATGCCCGGTTTCAGCGTGGCCAGTTTGGTGTTGAATTTTTCGATGAAGCTGTCGACCACGTCCTCATGGACAAACAGTATTTTCAGCGCGGTGCAGCGCTGGCCGTTGAACGACAGTGACCCGGTGACCGCCTCGCTGACGGCGTTGTCCAGATCGACTTCCGGCAGGACGATGCCGGGGTTCTTCGCATCCAGCCCCAGTGCGGCGCGCAAGCGGTGCGGTTTTGGGTGCAGTTTCTTCAGGTCGC
This sequence comes from Pseudomonas sp. MF6776, assembly GCF_016613125.1. NCBI lineage: Bacteria > Pseudomonadati > Pseudomonadota > Gammaproteobacteria > Pseudomonadales > Pseudomonadaceae > Pseudomonas > Pseudomonas sp. MF6776. The sequence goes on along the minus strand of NZ_JAENSQ010000009.1, from coordinate 231,523 downwards.
TGGCGGCCTTGTTGGTACCGATGAAGGCGAAGATGTCGATCTTGCCGCTGGCCATCAGTGCGCTGACCGTTTCGCGGCCGCTGCCGTAGATGACGTTGATCACACCGGTAGGGAAGCTGTCGCGGAATGCTTCGAGCAATGGGCGAATCAGCAGCACGCCAAGCTTGGCCGGTTTGAACACTACGGTGTTGCCCATGATCAGCGCCGGAATCAGCGTGGTGAAGGTCTCGTTCAGCGGATAGTTGTAGGGGCCCATGCACAGCGCCACGCCGAGCGGCACGCGGCGAATTTGCCCGAGCGTGTCCTGCTCCAGTTCGAAACGGCTGGAGCGGCGGTCGAGTTCTTTCAGCGCATTGATGGTGTCGACGATGTAATCGCAGGTGCGGTCGAACTCTTTTTCCGAGTCCTTGAGGTTCTTGCCGATTTCCCACATCAGCAGCTTGACCACTGCGTCACGCTGCTGGCGCATGCGCCCGAGGAACGCTTCAACGTGCTGGATGCGTTCGGCCACACGCATGGTCGGCCACAGGCCCTGGCCACGGTCGTAGGCGCGGACGGCGGCGTCCAGCGCGGTGAGGGCAGTGTCGGCGTCGAGCAGGGGTGTGCTGCCGAGAATCACTTGCTCATCGCCATTGTCGCCGTGCAAATAGACCGGGCTGCGAACCGTTGCGAGCGGGCCGTCCCAGCGGCGCAATTCACCGTCGACCAGGTATTCGCGTTGCTCGACCTGACCGTCGAGGCGGTATTTTTCCGGGATGTCGCTGACAGAAGGGAACAGGTTGCCAAGGATGTTTGCTGTGGTCATGTCGCTACCCCGTGTTGATGTCCGCGTGCAGATCAAAAAGTCTGTACAGGTTATACGCCTGAATGCGGCGAAATTTAAACCCGTAAATGTCACTCGAATGTCACGCAAAGGCGCAGAACAGAGGGGCTAGCAACACCGCGAACTATGTGGGAGCTGGCTTGCCAGCGATGTGGCCGGTACTTTCATTATCTTCATTGACTGACACACCGCTATCGCTGGCAAGCCAGCTCCCACAGGGTTTTATGGTGTGCCCAATACTGAGGTGAGCCCAACTGGCCGTCGAAGTCCCCCTCGCTGTCCCGCAATGCCCTCAAGTCTCTGGCGTCGCTGTCTTAAGGTGTGATCACAACAATAAGTGGGGCCACCCTTGAGGATCGTTATGCGGGCAATCCCGATCACTTTGCTGCTGGCGTTGGCCACGATGCTGCACGGATGCGGCGACGATGCCAAACCGGCGGTCACTTCCAGCATCGCCAGCAGCGCTACCCCGTCTGACCCGGCACTGGCGCAGATCTACGCCAACAGTTGCCAACTCTGTCACGCCAACCCGGCCGCCAATGCGCCGCTCACTGGCGACCGCAAAGCCTGGGCGCCGCGCATCCAGCAGGGCGCCGACACGCTGCTCGATCACGCCATCAACGGCTACAACAGCATGCCACCGATGGGCCAGTGCGTTGAGTGTTCGCAAGAGCAGTTCCTGCAATTGATCGGCTTCATGGCCGACCAGCCTCTTCCAGAATAAGGGTGCGCGCATGACGATGGATCTGACACGGCGTCAGTTGTTGCAACGGGCGAGCATTGTTGGCGCATTCAGTGCGTTGGCGAGCAACCCGGCATTGGGCCAATTGATGCGCGCGCCACGGCTGATCCCTTGGCGCAACTGGTCGGGCGCGCAGAGCTGCCTGCCGGCGGCGCGTCTGGCGCCGAAAAATCTGGATGAGCTGACGGCAGTGATTCGTCAGGCTCAAGGCACGATTCGTCCGGTCGGCTCGGCGCATTCGTTCAGCGCCCTGGTGCCCACCGACGGCACGCTGTTGTCGTTGAGCTACTTCACCGGGCTGCTCGATCACGACCCGAAAAACCTGCAGGCCGAATTCGCCGCCGGCACACCGATGTCGCGCATGGGCATGCCCCTCAAGGACGTTGGCCAAGCGCTGCAAAACATGGCCGATATCGACTATCAGACCCTCGCCGGCGCGATTGCCACTTCGACCCACGGCACCGGCAAAAACTTCCAGTCCTACTCGGCCCACGTCTGCGGCATGCAGTTGGTGACGGCTAGCGGCGAGGTGCTGGACTGTGACAGTCAGCGCCATCCTGAGGTGTTCAATGCCGCCCGCGTATCCCTCGGTGCACTTGGTGTGGCAACAAAAATTCGCCTGCAGAACCGCCCGGCCTATCGCCTGCGCGAACGCCAGTGGATCGCTAAAACCGAAGAGCTGCTGGAAGACCTCGACACCAATACCCGCGAAAATCAGCACTGGGAAATGCTCGTGGTCACCCATTCCGACTACGCCTTGTCCATCGCCCTCAATGAAACGGACGACCCGGCCACGCCGCCGATCAGTCCCGAAGAGGAGGGCGGCAACGAATTCGTCACCCTGATTGAAAAGATTGACAAGTACGCCAGCGATTTTCCCGAGCTGCGCCGTACTATGCTCAACAGCCTGCGGCATCTGGCGAGTTTCGATGACCGGGTCGGCGACTCGTTCGACATCTATGCCAACGTGCGCACCGTGCGCTTCAACGAGATGGAGTACTCGGTGCCTGCCGAACACGGCCCGGCCTGCCTGCGCGAGATTCTCAAGCTGATACATGACAAGGACCTGCGCACCTGGTTTCCCATCGAGTATCGCTACGTCAAGGCCGACGACATCCCGCTGAGCATGTTCGAGGGGCGCGACAGCTGTTCGATCTCGGTGCACCAGCATTACCAGATGGACCATCACAATCTGTTCGCCGCCGTCGAGCCCATCTTCTGGAAATACAACGGCCGCCCGCACTGGGGCAAGTTGCACACGCTCAACGCGAAAAACCTGCAACCGCTGTACCCGCGCTGGCGTGAGTTTGCCGAGGTGCGCCAGGCGCTTGATCCGAGCGCGCGGTTTCTCAATGCGCATTTGTCGTCGATTCTGGGGGTGAGCTGATGGCGGTCAATCGACGTAACTTTGTGCTTGGCACGTTGGGGGTCGGGGCTTTATTGGTGGGCGTCGGCGCGTGGTTGCGGCCGGGGGATCGCGGTGAGCCCTATAGCGACTATTTCCGGGCGCTGAATAAAGAACTGAGGGAAAAGGGGCCGATGCGCCCGGTGCTACTGATCGATCTGGATCGTCTCGATCACAACATCGACGTGGTCATGCAATCGGTCAAACGTGGCGGCAAGCAGTTGCGATTGGTGGAGAAGTCTCTGCCATCGCCAGGGTTGCTCAGCTATATCGCGCAACGTGCCGGCACGCAAAAACTGATGTCGTTTCATCAGCCGTTTCTCAATCACGATGCGGTGACGTTTGCGCAGTCGGATATCTTGCTCGGCAAACCGTTGCCGGTGCGTTCGGCCGAGCTGTTTTATCAGATCCACAAAGGCCCGTTTGATCCTGCCAGGCAGTTGCAATGGCTGCTCGACAGCCCTGAGCGTTTGCAGCAGTACCTGGCGCTGGCGCAGGGTTTGGGCACGCGGATGCGCATCAACATCGAGCTGGATGTGGGCCTGCATCGCGGCGGGGTCAGTGACGTGAGCGTGCTGGGGCATATGCTCGCGTTGATCAGTGCCAACCCGCAGCACCTGCAGTTTTCCGGGTTCATGGGTTACGACCCGTTCGTGGGCATGGGTGTGCCGGGGATTCTGGGCTCGCCCGAGGAATTGTTTGCCAGGGTCATGGTGATTTATCAGCGCTGCGTTGATTTCACCCGCCAGCAATTTCCGGGGTTGTGGCATGACGGTTTGTGCCTGAACACCGCTGGCAGCCCGAGCTATCGCATCCATGAAAAGGAAACCCTGAGCACGGAAGTTTCAGTCGGTACGGCAATGCTCAAGCCGACGCACTATGATCTCCCGTCCCTGGTCGATCATGTACCGGCCACTTACATTGCCACGCCCGTGCTGAAAAGCACCGGAGCGGTCAACATCCCGGCGCTGGACGACAAGTCGAAACTGTTCTCGTGGTGGGACCAGAATCAGCGACAGACCTTTTTCATCTACGGCGGCAACTGGATGGCCGAGTTCGAATCGCCGCAGGGACTGCAAAGCAACAGTGTTTACGGCCGCAGTTCGAATCAGGAAATGGTCAACGGCTCGGATGCGGTGGGCCTGAAGATCGAGGATCAAGTCTTCCTGCGCCCGACCCAGACCGAAGCCGTCCTCCTGCAATTCGGTGATTTGCTGGCGGTGCGTGGCGGCAAGATTGTTGACAGCTGGGCGGTTTATACCTGACCCCAACCCACCGTAAATCCCTGTGGGAGCGAGCCTGCTCGCGAAAGCGTCCTGTCAGTCACCCTCTAGTTGACTGGCACACCGTATTCGCGAGCAGGCTCGCTCCCACAGGTTTAGTGTCGTCTGTTAAATCTCGAGCAATTCTGTAATGAAGCTTTTATGACAAAAGTTCGGTAGCCCATCGCCTGTCCGGTCATGCCTATGTAACGCGCTTGAGGGCCCCAACGGGGCGCTTTTCACAAGCCGAGGCGGGACGCCGGGAGTGAGGCAGTGGGGACTATGGAACGCTACTCGAAAGTGGGCATGCAGGAACTCGATCAACGCCTGTCGAAGATCGTCGAAGCCGCGCGCAAGAAGCCGGTTTCGGTGTATCGCTACGGCGCGCCGTGGGTCTGGATCGTCTCGCAGGATGACTGGCAGGGCGCCTTGAAAGAGGTGTCCAGCTACATTCCGCCGGGCCATTCACTGGTTTTGCTGCGCCCACAGATCGAGGACTTGCTCGATACCCACCGCGACGTTCTGCACGACCTCAATGCCGAACCCGGCATGCTCATTCCCGCGCAAACGGTCATGCACATCCTGCTCCTGCAACTGCTGTATTCGGTGCCCAGCGAACAGCAGCTCTATGAACAGCTGAGTTACAACCTGCTGTTCCGCTGGTTCGTGGGCCTGGGCCTGAACCAGAAAGTCTGGAGTTTCAACGTCCTCAGTCGCGACATCGCCACGCTGCTCAACAACCCGCGTGCGGTGCAACTCATCCAGAAAATCATCGGCGAAGTGTTCTGCGGCGCCTTGCTGCAAATGCCCGAGTTCTCCTTGAACTTCGCGCTGTTGCACACCTGGCTCGGCAAACATGCCGGCGCCTCGATAGCCAATAACTGATGCAACAGGGCGTTTGAACGCCGACACGTCAACGCGAATGTCAGGGGGTAGTGTGGAACAGATTTTCACGTCACGGCTGGTGCTGTGGGGCTGGCTGCTGGTGGCGGCGGGCGTGCAGCCGGCGTTGGCCGAAGAGGCTGGCGAAAGTGCAGCGGCGCAGCGTCTGGTCGACGTCAACGAATACTTCGTGCGCGGCAATACGGTGCTCGATGCAAGGGCGATTGAAGAGGCGGTGTACCCGTTTCTCGGCCCGCAAAAAGCTCTGGCCGACATCGAAGGCGCGCGTGATGCGTTGCAGAAGGCCTATCAGGAACGCGGTTATCAATCGGTGTTCGTCGAGTTGCCGGAGCAAGCGGTAGCGGACGGCATCGTCTATCTGCAAGTCAGCGAAACCAGGGTCGGACGGGTGCGGGTGGTTGGCGCCAAACATTATTCGCCGCTGGACATCCGCGACGACGTGCCGGCGCTGAAGGAAGGCGAGGTGCCGGACTTCGCCAAGGTCCAGGGCGAACTGGCGCAACTGAACAAGACCCCGGGCCGCCAGGTCATGCCGCTGGTTCGCGAAGGTCAGCGCCCCGGCACCATGGACGTTGATTTGCAGGTCGAAGACCAGAACCCCTGGACCGCCAGCGTGGGTCTGAACAATGACTACAGCGCCGACACGGAAAAACTGCGCACCGTCACCAGCCTCGGTTACAACAACCTTTGGCAGCTCGGGCACAGCGTCAACCTGACGTTCTTCACTGCACCGCAAGAGACCGACAACGCCAAGGTCTGGTCAGGTTCCTACACCGCGCCACTCACTGATCGCTGGAGTGTGCAGTTCTCCGGTTACCAGTCCGACAGCAACGTCGCCACCATCGGCGGCAGTAATGTGTTGGGCAAGGGTCATTCCTATGGTGTGTCGGCCATTTACACGCTGCCGTCCAGCGGCAACTGGTCGAATTCGCTGTCGGCCGGCATCGACTTCAAAGACTTCGACGAGCGCCTGACCCTGTCCGGCGAAAGTGACAAGGTGCCGCTGCAGTACGCGCCATTCACCTTCGCCTACAACGGCTATCGCTACACCGAAAAAAGCCAGCTTGGCCTCGGCCTGAGTCTGGTCGCGGCCACGCGCAGCGTCTTCGGCTACGGCAGCGATGACGAAGACTTCGACTACAAACGCTACCGCGCCAAGCCGAGTTTCGCTGTGCTCAAGGGCGACACCAGTTACACCTGGACCTTCGACAGCGACTGGCAGAGCGCGAGCAAAGCCGCGTTTCAACTCGCCTCGGGGCCACTGATTTCCAACGAACAGTTCTCCGCCGGCGGTGCGACTTCGGTGCGTGGCTATCTGGCCGCCGAACGCACTGCCGATGACGGCTACCTGCTGAGCCAGGAACTGCGCACGCCATCGCTGGCCAGGTTCGCCGGCACGTGGATGCAGGACTGGCGTTTCTACGCCTTCGCCGAAGGCGCGCAACTCTACCTGCGCGACGAACTGCCGGATCAGGACGCCAATTACGCCCTGGCCAGCGTTGGCCTCGGCACCCGCGCCAGCCTGAGCAAATGGCTGTCCGGCAGCCTCGACTGGGGCTATCCGCTACTCGAAGGGCCGAACACCTCGAAACAGGAATCGCGCCTGCACTTCAACCTTCAAGCCACTTTCTAAAGGAGCACGTTCATGCAGCGCCTCATTCTTTCGTTGTTGATCTGCCTGGGCTTCGTGCTCCCGGCCACGGCTCAGGCCTGGTGGCAGGACGACTGGCATTACCGCAAACAGATCGCCGTCGACACCACGCCGCAAGGTGCGGCAATCAATCAGCCAATTGGCCGCACCGCGCTGCTGGTGCGTCTGCACACCGGCAACTTCACCTTCGACGGGGTGAAAGAAGATGGATCGGACCTGCGCTTTGTCTCGGCCGATGACAAAACCGTGCTCAACCACCAGATCGAAAGCTTCGATGCGCTGATGGGCATGGCGCTGATCTGGGTCGATGTGCCGAATGTCGAGGGCGGCCAGCGTCAGGACATCTGGATGTACTACGGCAACCAGAAAGCTCCGGCGACCGGCAACGGCCAATTGACGTTTGACCCCAATTACACGGCGCTTTATCACTTCGACGGCGCCACCGGCACCCCGGCCAAAGACACCACCGCTTACGGCAACACCGCGCAGAGCGCGACCGGCGCGGCGATTGACGGCGTAGTGGGGCGAGCGTTGCAGTTCAGCGGCCAACCACTGTTGCTGCCGGCCAGCCCTTCGTTGCAACACAACGCTGGCAGCGCATTCACCTTCAGTGCCTGGCTGCGACTGGACCAGGCCACTGGCGAGCAATTGATTCTGGCCCGCCGTGAAGGCGCCAACAGCCTGTTGATTGGCGCCAACCAAGGCGTGCCGTTTGTGGAAATCGACGGCCAGCGCGCCGTCGCCACTCAGCCGCTGAATCCGGGCCAATGGCAACACGTTGCACTCACCGCTGAAGGCGCCAAAGTCACGCTGTTCATCAACGGTCGCGAAGGGGCGACATTGGCGTTGGCGATGCCGGCGTTCAACTCGGTCATGGCCGTGGGGGCGGATCTGCTAGAAGGTCCTTTCCAGCCGTTCGTGGGTGCGATCGATGAGCTGCGCCTGTCGAAAGTCGCGCGTCCGGCGCCGTTGTTGCTGGCCGACGCAACGTCGCAAGGTGCCGAGTCGAAACTGGTGGCTTACGGCGTCGATGAAGAGCAGTCCGGTTACGGTTTCGGCAGCCTTGGTTTTCTGCTCAACGCGGTGCCGGTGGACGCCTGGGTAATCATCGCCGTGCTGGTGCTGATGATGTTCCAGTCGTGGATCATCATGCTGCGCAAGAACCGCACTCTGGGACGTGTCAGCAAAGCCAACGAGGATTTCCGCGAGCAGTTCGCCAAGGTCGGCACGCGTCTTGAAATGTTCGCCGACGACACCCAGCTCGCCCAGCGCTTGCAGCATTCGTCGCTTTGGCGTTTGTATCTGGTGGCGGTGAAAGAGATTCGCACCCGCCGCGAGCAGGGCGCCGATACGTCTTCGGTTTCTGCCGCGACCATCGAAGCCATTCGCTGTTCGATGGACGGCGTGCGCACCCGCGAGAATCAAGCCCTCAGCTCAAAACTCTCGACCCTGTCCAACGCCATTGCCGGCGGCCCGTACATCGGTCTGCTCGGCACCGTGCTGGGGATCATGGTGGTGTTTCTCGGCACCGCGATGGCCGGTGACGTCAACATCAACGCCATCGCCCCGGGCATGGCCGCAGCCTTGCTCGCCACCGCCATGGGCCTGTTCGTCGCGATCCCGGCGCTGTTTGGCTACAACCGCCTGATCACCCGCAACAAGGAAGTCAGCGCCGACATGCGCGTGTTCGTCGACGAGTTCATCACCCGTCTGGCGGAGATGCATGGCGAGAGCCAGTTCAGTGAGTCGGCGCATCAGCGCGGCCATCACGCCAACACTTCCGTAATGGCCTGAGGAGCACTGACATGGCGTCCGTAAATGCCTCCCACGACGATGATGAAGATGCAGCGGTGGACAGCATCAACATCACTCCGCTGGTCGATGTGCTGATGGTGGTGCTGGTGATGTTCATCCTCACCGCCACCGCGCAGGTCTCCGGCATCCAGATCAACTTGCCCAAGGCCAGCGCTTCGGTGTCGCTGTCGGAGGCCAAGACCAAGGCGATTTCGGTCAACGATGGCGGCCAGGTGTTCCTCGATGCCTACCCGGTGACACTGGCCGAGCTGGAGGAACGCTTGCGCATCGAGAAGGCGCAGAACCCGGATTTTCCGGTGATTGTGCGCGGCGACGCGACGGTGCAGTACCAAAAGGTCATCGAGGTGCTGGATCTGTTGCGCCGGCTCGAACTGTCCCAGGTCGGTCTCGTGACCGGCAAACCGAGTCAGGGCTGAGACATGACCGCACAACTGCCCATCGAGCCGCTGCCCGTGAAAAAGTCGCCGCTGCGTTTTGTGAAGTGGGGCGCCGGGCTGCTGCTCGGCGCGCTCGCCGCGTATCTGCTGTGGCAGTGGGCCAACGACATGAGCGGTATCCGCCGCGAAGCGCCGAAGGTGCCGACGATCATTCCGTTGCCGCCACCACCGCCACCGCCGCCGGAGAAACCACCCGAACCAGAAACCCCGGTGGAAGAAAAACTCGTCGAGCCCGAGCCAACGCCTGAGCCCGAAGAGGTCAAGCCTGAAGAAGAGGCGCCGCCATCGCCGGCGGACGATCTGGCCAACCCGATGCAAATGGACGGCGATGCGCAGTCCGGCAACGACGCTTTCAACATCGGCGCCGGCAAGGGTGGCGGCATGGCGGGTGCCGGGGGCGGACGCCTGGGGACGGGCACGTACAGCCAGTTTCTGGCGTTCACGTTTCAGAAGCTGCTGCGCGAGAACCCAGACCTGCGCAACCTCGCGTTCACCTTGCAGGCTGATGTCTGGCTGAGCAGCGTCGGTGAAATCACCCGGGTCGAGCTGATCAAGTCCAGCGGTAATCCTGAAATAGACACCCAGGTTTTAGCGGCGCTGCGCAATGCGCCGCACTTAAGCGAACGGCCACCGGCCTCCATGACTTTGCCCGTGCGCCTGTCCCTGCAAGGGCGGCGCCCGGGTTAACCGAATCCTTACAGTTTTGCCAAAAGGAGTTGTGTGCAGATGATTTCCAACGTGAATCGATTGTCCCTGGCGGTCGGCATGGTCATCGCGACCCTGGTCGGTCAGGCCGTGGCAGCGCCTGCGCCCTCGGAGAACGCCACGATCAATCTGATCCGCTTGCTGGTCGAGCAGGGCATTCTGAAACAGGACAAGGCCGACGCGCTGATCGCTCAGGCGCAAAATGAAGCCGCACAAGCCAGGCAGGCTGCGGCCTCCACGGCGGTCGCAGCCGGGCCGGTTGCAGCGCCGGGCGACGTGCGTGTGCAATACGTGCCTGCGGCGGTGCGTGACCAGATTCGTGATCAGGTCAAAGCCGAAGTCATGGCCACCGCCAAACAGGAAAACTGGGCTACGCCCAACACTTTCCCGGAGTGGGCCTCGCGCATCAGCTTCGACGGCGACATTCGTCTTCGTGACGAATCGCGTTACTACTCAGGCAACAACAGCAACGAAATCGTCGACTTTGCCAAACTCAACAACAATGGCCCGTACGACGTGAACCCCAACAGCAGCACCAGCCTGCCGCCGTTGCTCAACACCCGCGAAGATCGCGAAAACCAGTTCCGCATCCGCGCACGCCTTGGCATGAAAGCGGTGATATCGCCGGAATGGACCGCGGGTATCCGCATTGGCACCGGCTCCGACAACAATCCGGTGTCGACCACGCAAAACCTCGGCGGCGGCTTCGCGAAAAAGGATATCTGGCTCGATCAGGGTTACCTGAACTGGAAGCCGACAGAAGAGCTGACCCTGACCGGTGGCCGCTTCGCCAACCCATTCATGTCCACCGACATGCTTTATTCAAACGACCTCAACTTCGATGGCGTGGCTGCGATTTTCGACCACAAGCTCAACCACGATTGGGGCGTGTTCGGTACCGTCGGTGCGTTCCCGGTGGATTACACCAACGACACCAGCAGCAGCAACGGTTTCGACAAGGAAGAGAGCGACAACAAATGGCTGTACGGCGCGCAGCTTGGCGCCAAGTGGGCGATCAACAGCAACAACCGTTTGAAGGGTGCGTTGGCTTACTACCGCTTCGACGATATCCAGGGCCAGCGTTCCAGCCCCTGCGAACCCTGGGCCGGCGCACCCGGTTGCGACAGCGACGGCAGCCGCGCGGCGTTCATGCAGAAGGGCAACAGCGTGTTCCTGCTACGTGACATCACGCCTGACCCGGCCAACCCGACGACCACGGCGCAACCGCAGTTTGTCGGCCTGGCCTCCGAGTTCAACCTGCTCGACTTGAACCTGGTGTGGGACGCCGATTTGCCGGCAGATTTCAAGTTGCGCAGCCAGGGCAACTACATCCACAACCTCAGTTATGACGAAGGCGACATGCGCAAGCGTTCGGCCGGACAGATCGTCAACAACCTCGACAGCAACGGCGAGATCGAAAGCGGCGCCAATGCCTGGATGGTGCAATTCACTCTCGGCAATGAACTGGACCTGAAAAAGCAGGGCGACTGGAACCTCTTCGCCGGCTACAAGTACATCCAGCCGGATGCCTTGCCGGACGGCTTCAACGATTCGTCATTCCACCTCGGTGGTACCAATGCCAAAGGGTATTTCCTCGGCGGCAACTACGGTCTGGCGAAGAACGTCTCGGCGACCGGTCGCTGGATGAGCACCGAGGCGGTGTATGGCGCGCCGTTCGACATCGACGTCTTGCAGCTTGAGATCAACACGCGCTTCTAAGGCGCCGGGAGAGGGTTATGCGTACGCGATTTTTGTGGCTGGGGCTTGGGATGTTGATCGCCACAGGTGCCAGTGCCGAAGGCATGGAAGAACGCTTGCGCACGCAATTGCGCAGCACCACCCAGCAACTCCAGGCCCTGCAAAGTCAGCAGGCCCAGGCCAGCGCCGCACAATTGGCGGCGCAGAACGAGGTGAAGGCCGCGCAGGCGCAAATCAAGCAATTGACCGCTGAACTGGCCAAGACCAAAAGCCTTGCCGACCAGTTAGTCGGGCAGCAGCAGAGCCTGCACAGCCAGGCGCAGGCGCAAGTGGCTGCCAGCAACGAGCAGACCGGCAAGTTCAAAAAGGCCTATGACGAGTTGCTTGTCATGGCCCGTGCCAAAGAAGCAGAACGGTCTAAGCTTCAAGCGCAATTGACTGAACGTGACACACAAGTGCAGCAATGTTCAGCCAAGAATCAGCAGATGTACGGCGTCGCCAAACAGATCCTCACGGCCTACGAAAACATCGATGTCGCCGAGGTGATGAAGATCCGCCAGCCCTTCGCGGGCAGCGCACGGGTCAAGTTCGAAGAACTGGCCCAAGGGTTTGGCGATGACCTCTACAAGACTCAATTCGACGCGCCGCAAGCCGCGCTCTCGCACTGATTAAAAAGCCTGATAAACAAGGAAGAAACAATGACTCAATTGATCAGCCACGTTTCCCCGCAATCGTTGACCGACGTCCTGCAAGCCGCCGGTTATCGCGTCAATCAGACTGAACAGAACGGCATCGTCCAGTTGCTCAGCGCCAGCCAGGGCATTGGTTACGCCGTGCGTTTCGGCAACCCTGCGGTGGAGCAGGGCAGTTACGTCGATTTCACGTTCAGTTGTGCGCTGCGCGTGCAGGGTGAGTTGCCGCAAGGTGTGGCCGAGCAGTGGAATGCCACCCGGCGCTTTGCGCGGTTGTCGTTGCAGGGCGAGTTTCTGGTGATGGAAATGGACGTGGTACTGGCCGCCGGCGTGAGCAACGACCACCTGCGTGGCAACCTCGAATTGTGGGATCGCCTGCTGCAGGAGTTCATCGTCTATCTGCGTGATTTCGCCCAGAGCGGTGCAACGGCTCAGACCGCCAAAATGGCCGTTGCAGAGCAAGAGGAAGTCGCGCTGTGAAAAAACCAGCCATGGTGATCGGCGCGGGAGCTGTAGCGCTGTTGGTGGTGGCCGTGGCGCTGGTGGTGCGATCGGGCAATGACCCGGTCGCCGCCCAGCAATCGTCGTCGGTGGCGGCGGTTGCTACGGGGCCGGCGGTGGCTCGGTTGGGCAGTCAGCAGGTCACACCGGCGGAATTGCAGGCGTTGCTGGCAACCGTTCCACCCGCGACCCGTGAGCAACTGCGCGGCAATCGCGAAGCGCTGGAGCGTTTGATCCGCGCACGCCTGGCCGAGAAAGCGGTGCTGGAACAGGCCGACGCGCAGGGTTGGGCGCAGCGTCCGGACGTCGCGCAACAGACCCGAGCGGCGACCGAGCAAATCGTCTTCCGCGATTATCTGCGTTCGGTCAGCGAGGTGCCGGCCGACTACCCGAGTACGGCCGAGCTGCAAAAGGCTTATGACGAAGGCAAGGCGAATTGGCAGACCCCGGCGTTGTATCGGGTCAGCCAGATTTTCCTCGGGGTGAATGATCCGCAGAACCTTGATGCGGTGCGCAAGCAGGCTGCGGAACTGAGCAAAAAGGCGCAGGCCACGCCGGGGGATTTTGCGGCGCTGGCGACCCAGTATTCGCAGGATCGCGTGACGGCCGAACGTGGCGGCGACACTGGTTTGCAACCATTGCAGCAACTGGTGCCGGAGGTGCGTGGCGCGGTGGCGCGGCTCAAGGTCGGCGCAGTGTCTGACCCTGTGCAAAGTGCGGCCGGTTTCCATGTGATCAAGCTCACCGAGCAGCAACCGGCGCGCACCGCGACGCTGGATGAACTGCGCGACCAGCTGACTCAGGCGTTGCGTGCCCAGCGCCAGGAGCAGATTGCCCAGGCTTATCTGGAGGGGATGCTCAACACCGCGACGCTGAGTATCGATGGTGCCGAACTCAAGAAAGTCCTTGAGGAAAAACAGTAATCCAGGTTCAACACTGAACTCTTGTGGGAGCTGGCAAGCCAGTTCCCACAGGGTTCTCCATCGGGTTCAGAATGTTTTCAAAGTGCTGGAAGCCATCAAACAACAAAGATCGACAGGGAGTCATCGATGTCATTCACCGAACCCGCAGGACGACAGGGCAGCGCCGAATTTCGCTGGGCGCAGGACGGCAGCGAACCCTGGCTGGCAAACGCCGCGAGCATCGACACCGACGTCGCTCAGTACTTTCTGGTCAGCGCCCGCTGCGGTTGCTTCATGCAGGCCGCGCGCAGCCTCAACGTGCGCTCGACCTTGCTGCGCAAACAATTGGCGCAGCTTGAGCAGGAACTCCAGCACACCTTGTTCAGTTTTCAGGCCAGTGTGCTGAGCCTGACCCGTGAAGGCCAGCAGTTGCAGGCAAAACTGACCGCCCTGGCCCACGAACGCAAACTGCCGGTGGTCGAGCAGCCGCTGATTCGCCTCGCCGTCGCCGAGTCGATCCTGCACGATATTCTCGGCCGCGACCTGATCGCGCTGTTGCGCCGCAACGCCAGTGTGCGCCTTGAGATCATCGCGCTCGACAGTGAACTGTCCTTGCGCGCGGTCAGCGCCGACGTCGTTCTGTGGCTTGCTCCCGGAGACTCACCCAGCCCCGGTCCGTCCTTCGCCACCCATCAACCGCAACGGCTGGCGTGTCTGGACTATCTGCCGCACATCGCCAAACGCTATTCGCGTGTCACTGCACGCCCGGACAGTCCCGACGACCTCGCTGATTTCATGTTGGTGCAATGGCAGCACGACCGTCAGTTCGACAGCTTTCGTCCGTGGAACGAGTTGGTGGAACAGCGTCTGGCCGGGGTAGTGCAGATGCAGTCCTACGAACTGATGCTAGAGATGATCCGTTGCAGCGCGTGCATCGGATTGCTGCCCATGTATATGAGTCGCTATGACCGTGGGCTGGTGGCGCTGCCGGGCTTATTTGAGCAGCCGATGCAACTGAATGCCTGGCTGGCCGTGAATGCCGACTCGCAGAATGTCAGCGAAGTGCAAACCCTGATCGAACTCATCCACCACACCTTCAATGAGCGCCAGGAATGGTTCCAGCCCTGAACCAAACCCCATGCATCCCCCATTCCCCCTGTGGGAGCTAGCAGGCTAGCTCCCACCGTTTGATATTCGCCAGACGCAATCGCACTGGTTTAGAGTGGCCAGCCACACATCGATCCAGGAAGGATCTGCCATGCCTGACCACGACCCCGCCATTCACCTCGAGCGTTTCAACGAATCCCACGTCGAGGGTGTCACCGCGCTGTACAACGATGCCGCCGTCGCCCGGCAGGTGTTGCAGATGCCGTTTCAGTCCGCCGAGGTGTGGCGCCAGCGGATACAAGCCGATAACGAGCGGGCGGTGAAACTGGTGGCGCTACATCAGGGTGTAGTGATCGGTCACTTGGGCCTGGTGCATTTTTCGCGGATTCGCCGCAGCCACGCCGGCAGCTTCGGCATGGGTGTCGCGACCGCGTGGCAAGGCAAGGGCGTTGGTTCGACGTTGTTGGCGGCAGCGCTGGATGTGGCCGACAACTGGATGAATCTGCACCGCGTCGAGCTGTCGGTGTACGCCGACAACGAGGCGGCCATCGGTCTCTACCGCAAGTTCGGTTTCGAGACCGAAGGCCTGTTCCGTGATTACGCGGTACGCGACGGGCAATGGGTCGACACCCTGAGCATGGCCCGCCTGCGCAATCGTCCGAAAACCTGACTCAGTCGCCCAGCGCGAACGCCACCGCCGACTGCGCATGCAGCTCGGTGGTGTCGAGCAGGGGCAGGGCGCTGTGTTCGGGTTTGATCAGCATGCCGATTTCCGTGCAGCCCAGAATGATTGCCTGGGCGCCGCGAGCGGTCAGGGATTCGATCACCTGCTGGTAGATCTTGCGCGACGCCTCGCTGATCACGCCGACGCAGAGTTCGTCGTAGATGATCCGGTGCACTTCTTTGCGCTCAGCGTCGTCCGGCACCACGACCGTCAAGCCTTGGGCGATCAAGCGCTGCTTGAGAAAGTCCTGCTCCATGGTGAACGCCGTGCCCAACAGCCCGACCGTACGCGCCTCGATCTTCAACGCCGCTTGCGCCGCGGGTTCGGCAATGTGCAAAAACGGAATGCTGATTGCCGCCTGAATCTGTTCGGCGACCTTGTGCATGGTGTTGGTACACAGCACCACACATTCGGCGCCGCCCGCTTCGAGCCTGCGTGCGGCGTCCACCAGGATCGCTGCCGCATCGTCCCAACGCCCGGCATGCTGGGCCTGTTCGACCGGGCCGAAGTCGACGCTGTACATCAGCATCTGAGCCGACCGCAGCGGGCCGAGCTGATCGCGGACTTGCTGATTGATGAGGCGATAGTATTCGGCGCTGGACTCCCAGCTCATGCCGCCGATCAGACCGATGGTGCGCATTCGATTTCCCCGGGCAGATGCCCAGACGAAAGGCCGGGCCGGAGCCGAGTGTCCATTTGTTCACCGGCGTGCGCCAGCGTAAATCAACTGTACCGATCATCCAGATGCAAAGTGTTTCGGTGGTCGCTTTCGAGGTTAAACGTACGCCGGTGCTTCGATCTGTCACTATCAGGTATTGCAGGCTCCTCAGAGGAATGTACCCATGAACGACGTACAACAACTGGGCGAAATGCTTCGTCACTATGCCGAGAGTGAGTCGCACAAGAAGCAACTGTTCGAAACGCAGTCGCAGGTATGGGCGACACGGATTACCGAATTGTTCGGGCAGATTCAGCAATGGCTTGAACCGGTGAAGGCACCGAGTTTGCTTGAGGTCAGCCGTGAGGCGTATGTCGCGTTCGGCCCGAGCACACCGGTCGAGACTTCAACCTTCAAGACCGAGAAACTGACCATTGTGATTGCCGGCAAACCGGTGGAGTTCGTGCCCGATGTGATGGGCAGTTCGGGACAGATTTCGTTGGCGGTGATGGGTTTGACAGCGGCGCGCTACGGCAGTATTTCGCTGGTGGGCCTGCCGGACGGGGAGTGGCAGTGGCGCAAGACCAACGGCCTGAAAGACCCGGATACCTTTGTGTTTGATGCAGACTTCCTGGCGTTGCAGTTGCAGAGCCTGATTCCTCGAGACCGCGGCTGAGCCCCCAAGGAAACACGCATTCCCCCTGCAGGAGCTGCCGCAGGTTGCGATCTTTTGATCTTTTTTTTAAACGCAAGATCAAAAGATCGCAGCCTGCGGCAGCTCCTACAGGAGGTTACATATCCAGGTTGACCCAACCCGGCTTCGCCACCTCCGGCGCCACCGCTTTCACGGCCTTGCCCGTCGCCAGCTCAACCCTTCGCGCCACCTCCGGGTCATCGGCAAACGGCACCATGCTCGCCTCATCCAGACTGTCTGCGGTTTCACGGCGCAAGCAGTACTCCACCGCCAGCCACAGAAACACCACGCCCAACCCATTCAAGAAAAATTCGAACATGACCCGGCTCCCTGCCTCAGGCGATCTGCGCTTCACGGTGTGCCAGTGCCACGTCCGCGACCCGCACGGTGCGCCAGATGTTGTAAGCCATCAGCAGCATCCCGGTCAGGAAGAACACCCCACCAGCAAAGCGCACGATGAACCCCGGATGGCTGGCCTGCAGCGCCTCGACAAATGAATAGGTCAGCGTGCCGTCCTCATTGATCGCCCGCCACATCAGGCCCTGGGTGATGCCGTTCACCCACATCGAAGCGATATAAAGCACCGTGCCGATGGTCGCCAGCCAGAAGTGCAGGTTGATCAGCGGCGTGCTGTACATCTGCTCGCGGCCAAACACTTTGGGCACCATGTGATACGTCGCTCCGAAGGTGATCATCGCCACCCAGCCGAGTGCCCCGGCGTGAACGTGGCCGATGGTCCAGTCGGTGTAATGGGAGAGGGCGTTGACGGTCTTGATCGCCATCATCGGACCTTCAAAGGTCGACATCCCGTAGAACGCCAGCGACAGCACCAGAAAGCGCAGGATCGGGTCGGTACGCAACTTATGCCAGGCGCCCGAGAGCGTCATCATCCCGTTGATCATCCCGCCCCAGCTCGGCGCCAGCAGGATCAGCGACATCGCCATGCCCAGCGACTGCGCCCAGTCCGGCAGCGCGGTGTAGTGCAAGTGGTGCGGGCCGGCCCAGATGTACAGGGTGATCAGCGCCCAGAAATGCACGATCGACAACCGGTACGAATACACCGGCCGATTGACCTGTTTAGGTACGAAGTAATACATCATCCCGAGGAAGCCTGTGGTCAGGAAGAAACCCACCGCATTGTGCCCGTACCACCACTGCACCATGGCATCGGTCGCGCCGGAATACACCGGATAGGATTTGAACCAGTCGACCGGAATCGCCAGGTGGTTGACCACGTGCAGCATGGCGATCACCACGATGAACGCGCCAAAGAACCAGTTGCCGACGTAGATGTGTTTGGTCTTGCGCTGCACCACAGTGGTGAAGAACACCACGGCATAGGCAACCCAGACCACGGCCATCCACACCGCACCGGAGAATTCGATCTCGGCGTATTCCTTGGTGGTGGTGTAGCCCAGCGGCAGGGTGATCAACATGATCACGATCACCGATTGCCAGCCCCAGAACGTGAACGCGGCGAGCTTGTCCGAATACAGCCGCACCTGACAGGTACGCTGCACAGCATAGTAACTGGCAGCGAATTGCGCGCTGCCGGCGAACCCGAAAATCACCAGGCTGGTGTGCAACGGTCGCAAGCGGCCGAAGGTGGTCCACGGCACGTCCAGATTCATCTCTGGCCATACCAGTTGCGAGGCGATCCATACCCCCATCGCCATGCCCACGACACCCCAGAAAACAGTCGCGATGACGAATTGGCGGACGACCTTGTAGTTATAAGCCTGTCCGATTGTTGCTGTGCTCATGGTCAGTTCATCCACGGTTGCAAAGTCTTGCCAGGCCACCCGGTCTGGCATGGGTTGCACTGTAGAAACCCCACCGGAAACAAAACAGGCTCAGGAATCTTTCATTTATGCGGATCAGATTGAAGTGCTGCCTGCGGCCATCTGACGCGCCCTGATACGGTTTTTATCCGTTCAGGTGAATCTGTAACGCGCTGCGCCGCTCCGTCATAGTGCTGTTACGAAAACTGGGGGAGTCGCTGCATGTATCAATACGACGATTACGACCGCGCACTGGTGTTCGAGCGCGTTGCGCAGTTTCGCGATCAGGTCGAACGCTTCATGGCCGGGGAATTGAGTGAAGAGGAGTTCCTGCCGCTGCGTCTGCAAAACGGTCTGTACCTGCAAAAGCACGCTTACATGCTGCGTGTGGCGATTCCCTACGGCACCCTCAGCGCCGCGCAAATGCGCACGCTGGCGAGCATCGCGGCTGACTATGATCGTGGTTACGGACACTTCACCACGCGGCAAAACATGCAGTTCAACTGGATCGAACTGGCTGAGGTACCGGATATTCTCGAACGCCTGGCGCAAGTCAACATGCATGCGATCCAGACCTCCGGCAACTGCGTGCGCAACATCACCACCGAAGCCTTCGCCGGGGTCGCGGCAGATGAGTTGATCGACCCGCGCCCCCTGGCGGAAATTCTCCGGCAATGGTCGACGATCAACCCGGAATTTCTCTTCCTGCCGCGCAAGTTCAAGATCGCCATCTGCTCGGCGAAGCAGGATCGCGCGGCGATCATGATGCACGACATCGGCCTGTATCTTTACCCTGGGCGCGATGGGCAAATGCTTTTGCGAGTGATCGTTGGAGGCGGGCTGGGACGCACGCCGATCCTCGGTTTGCAGATCCGTGACGGCTTGCCGTGGCAGCACTTGCTGTCCTACGTCGAGGCGGTGCTGCGGGTTTACAACCGCCATGGCCGGCGCGACAACAAGTACAAGGCGCGGATCAAGATTCTGGTCAAGGCACTGGGCATCGAAGCTTTCGCCAAAGAAGTCGAAGAAGAATGGCAGCACCTCAAGGACGGCCCGGCGCAGTTGACCGAGGCCGAATATCAGCGGGTTGCCAGTGCTTTCGTGCCACCGACGTATCACACGCTGCCCGACACCGATCTGGATCACGGCACGCGGCTGGCCGAAAACCCGGCGTTTGCCCGCTGGGTCGCGCGCAACGTGCAACCGCACAAAGTGGCGGGTTACACCAGCGTAGTCTTGTCGACCAAACCCGGTCAGGCCGCGCCGCCGGGGGACGTGACGCAGTTGCAGATGCTGGAGGTCGCCGATTGGGCGGAGCGCTTCGGTTTCGGCGAGATCCGCATCGCCCATGAGCAAAACATCGTCCTGCCCGATGTGCCGAAAGCCGATCTGTATGCGCTGTGGCAACTGGCGTGCGAGTTAAATCTGGGGACGGCCAACGTCGGCTTGCTGACTGACATCATTGCCTGCCCGGGCGGGGATTTCTGCGCACTGGCCAACGCCAAATCGATCCCGATCACCCAGGCGATTCAGGCGCGTTTCGACAATCTCGACTACCTGCACGATCTGGGTGACATCAGCCTGAACATCTCTGGCTGCATGAATGCCTGCGGCCATCACCACATCGGCAATATCGGCATCCTCGGCGTCGACAAGAACGGCAGCGAGTGGTACCAGATCACCCTCGGCGGCGCGCAGGGCAAGCACAGCGCGCTGGGCAAGGTCATCGGCCCGTCGTTCAGCGCAGCAGAGGTGCCGCAGGTGATTGAGCGGATCATCGGCACTTTTGTGCGTTATCGCGAGAGTGAGGAATTGTTTGTCGACACTTTGGCGCGGATCGGACTGGAGCCGTTCAAGGAGCGTGTGTATCCCAAAGCTCTGGAGGTGTCGGCATGAACAATCTGCTGCGGTTGCACGAGGGCGTGGCGCAAATAGTCACGGACGATCCGTGGACGCTGGTCCGCGATCCTGTGTTGGCTAGTGCTTCAGGATTGCTGATTCTGCCTTTGATTCATTGGCTGGAACGGCCTTCGACCCACGCCGTGTGGCTCGGCCCGGATGATGACGTCGAAAGCCTCGTGCCCTGGCTGGCGTCACTGCCACTGATTGCGCTGGACTTTCCGAGTTTTCGTGACGGTCGCGCCTACAGCCAGGCCTATCTGTTGCGCAGCCGTTTCGGCTGGACTGGAGAATTGCGCGCGATTGGCGACGTGTTGCGTGATCAGCTCAGCCATATGCGCCAGTGCGGGTTCGACAGTTTTGCCGTGCGAGAAGACAAATCGGCTGAGGATGCGCTGAAGGGGTTGGCAGGGATGAGCGTGCTGTATGGCCGCTCAGTCATCGAGCCGCGCCCGTTGTTTCGTAGACGCTAATGAATCAAAAGATCGCAGCCTTCGGCAGCTCCTGCATGGGAATGCAGCTCTTGTAGGAGCTGCCGAAGGCTACGATCTTTTGATCTTGGCCATACCGGGGAAACCCCTAGAACCCTGGCTCATTCGGGATTTTTCCTTGGGTCGATGGTGGCCTTTTGGTAGAGTCGCCGTCGCCAGCGGGTTTTCGGCTGGACGGTAGAATCGAAGAAGGGAGTCTGATCAGTGAGTCCGGGCAAGAAAATCCTGGGCCTCACCGCGTTGCTTTTGATGCTGACGCTGTGGGCCAGTTACTTTTATGTATTCAATCAAAACCGCGACGGCCAACTTGGCGGTGTCGGCGAAAGCACCGCGTGGTGTGGGACGCCACCGTCCACTGAAGCGGCGCTGCTGGGCAAGGATCAACTGACCTTGCGCGTCACCAATAACCTGCGTGGCGAGTTCATGCTCAGCGGTTCACTGGTGGTCTCCGAACGCACATTCAACCGCTACGATCTGGGCCGCAACGAACTGCGTCTGCGTCTGGAACCGTTGCAGTGGTCCTACGGCGCGACGCCGATCTTCCTTGAGCAGGTCAAGGTCCAGCCCCTGAGTCGCAACCTCTCAGCCACCAACAAAAGCGCATTTGCCGAACTTGAACCGCGTCCGATTGGCGTGCAGGGGCAGGTCACCGAATTCCCGTTCGACACCTACCGTTACGGCTACAAACCGGTGCTGTATTACGTCAAAGGCAGCGAGCGCATCGACCTGCGCTTCAAGAACATCACCACGCTGATGGAGATGTCCAACACCTTCACGCCGATCCAGAAGTACAACCGCGTCGACTACATCAACGAGAAAACCTCGCTGATCCGCGACGAAGACTACAAGGCCTACGGCCCGCACGAATGCGCATTCAGCGTTGAGCGCAAGGGCTCGTTCAAAGCCGTGGTGCTGTTGTTTCTGCTGGTGCTGTGTCTGCCGCTGTTGCTGGTGTTCTATCGCGAAGAGCCGGGGATCGACTTCCTCGCCACGCTGGTAGGTGTTGCGCTGGTGCGGGTGCTGCTGATCGGGCCGGTGGAGGATTTCCGGTTGTACAACATCGACTTCCTGTTTGGCGCTGCGATTTTGCTGGTGGGCACGGTGTCGTTGTACAAGGCGATGCGCGCCAATACCCGGCGAGAGATAGCGTTGCGCAGTGGTGAAACCTCTTCCTGGTGACGGGCTGAGATCAAAAGCCCCTCACCCTGACCCTCCCGAAACGTCGGACCGACCGGTGGGAGAGGGGACTGACCGAGTAGTGCGACGATCCACCCCGACTTGAAAGACCGAGTCGACTATGGATTCACAGAGCATTGTTCTCGTCGGTGAATCTCCTGAGCATCCCCCAATCGGTCCCCTCTCCCTCGGGAGAGGGCTAGGGTGAGGGGACAACAATCTCCAGCCGGTCACTTCAGCGCCGGGTCACCCATGTAAATCCTCTTCCAACCCCGCAACAGCACCTGCACCCTTGATGCCTCGCCGCTTTGCACCGCGAGAGCCGCGCATTGCGGTCCAACGGTTTGTACCTTGGACGATCCCTCCAGAATCACGCTTTTTTTGTGGTCTCAAATCGCAATTGCTGCGGTTTTAGCTATACCTGTAACTCCCCCTCAAGCAATACATCCAGGCCTTCTGACAGGAGTTACAGCATGAAGCTAGCAGTAATGATGGGCACGCTGTGCATCGCCACCCTCGGCGTGGTGGGCTGCTCAAGCAAAACCGTCGCTCCCGATGAATATTCGGGGTTTCTAAAGGACTACAGTCAGCTGAAGGAGGCCAAGTCACCGTCCGGCGCCGAGGTGATGCGCTGGATGGACCCGAAACTCGACGTCAACAAATTCACCAGCGTTTACGTCGAGCCGAGCCAGCTCTATCCCAAACCACAAGCGACCGCCAAGGTCCCGCAACAAACTCTCAACGGCATTACCAGCTACTACGATCAGGCGCTCAAGCGTGAGCTCGGCAAGTCGTTGCCACTCGCCACCGGCCCTGGTCCTGGGGTGATTGTGGTGCGTCCGGCGATTACTGCTGTGAGCAGCAAGACCAAAGGCCTGCAGGTTTATGAAGTGATCCCGATTGCACTGGTGGCGGCGGCAGTGAGCACTGCCACGGGGATCCGCGATCAGGAAACTACCCTGGCCACTGAAGCAGTATTCATGGATGGCGGCACCAACAAGGTTGTCGCTCAGGTTGTGCGTAAAGGGACTGGCAAACCGCTGGAGAACGACTCGCAAGTAATGCAGGCCAATGACGTCAAAGCCGTGATCGATGGCTGGGCTTCGGATCTGCATCAGTCCCTTCTCAAGCTGAAAGCTGAAGCTAAATAATCGCGCACCCTGTGGAGCTGCCTGCGGCAGCTCCTACAGTGGGCAGCATCACTGCCCGACAAACCACCGAAAATACCGAATCGCGCGATCTCCCTGCATCACCTCGCGAATATCCCGTCCCCACGCATCCCGATCACCCTCATGCGCAGAATCACAGCGAAATTGTTTACCGAGCAGTAAGTGACGCAGACGCACTGTAGATATTTACACCCTGTCAGGTTTGACAGTTGTCGAGATTAGGGGAGGGGCGTTTGATGCTTGTGTACCGCGCAGCATTATTGGCGTGCGCGCAAATGAGCGAAGAGAGGTGGGTATGGCTACGGGGGTTGTGAAGTTTTTTAATGCAACGAAGGGTTTTGGCTTTATTCAACCAGATGACGGCAGCAAAGATGTATTCGTTCATGTTTCCGCGGTTCAGCAGGCCGGACTGGATAGCCTCAGCGTGGGTCAGAAAGTTTCATATGAAATAACAGTTGATAATCGCAGTGGCAAACAGGCCGCTGAAAATATCCAGGCAATCTGACTAGTCAAATGTAGGAGCTGCCGAAGGCTGCGATCTTTTGACTCTGATTGTTTAAAACAAGATCAAAAGATCGCAGCCTGCGGCAGCTCCTACAGTAGGTCGCGCTCACGGAGGACTGCTCAGGCCTTTTTGACTTGCTCGCGAATCCGCTCTTCCTGCTCCCGCAGCTCAGGCGTGAACTCTGCACCGAAATCCTCTGCCGAGAAGATCTGCCGAATCTCGATTTCAGAGTCACAGCCCGGCATCGGGTTGGGGCAGCGTTTGACCCATTCGATAGCTTCCTCTTTCGACTTCACGTCCCAGATCCAGTACCCGGCCACCCGTTCTTTGGTTTCGATGACGGGGCCGTCGGTCACTGTGCGTTTGTCACCCAAGCCCCTGAGCTGCGAAACGCTGCGCCTACAGGGGTTACGAGTTGTATGCAGTTTTCATTTCAGAACATGACAATTTCAGCGCGGGCATAGGTTGTCGAACAATTTCGTGGTTAACTTCGGCCCCTGCGTGATTTTCTAAAACAACGTTCAGAAGGACTCAAGTCATGGCTCAAGTCACCCTCAAAGGCAACCCGGTTCAAGTCAACGGCCAGTTGCCACAAGCCGGTTCCAAGGCGCCAGCCTTTTCCCTGGTTGCCGGCAATCTGTCCGACGTCACCCTGAAAGACTTCGCCGGCAAGCGCAAAGTGCTGAACATTTTCCCAAGCGTCGACACCCCGACCTGCGCTACCTCCGTGCGCAAGTTCAACGCCCAGGCCAACGACATCAGCAACACCGTGGTGCTGTGCATCTCGGCTGACCTGCCATTCGCCCAGGCGCGTTTTTGCGGTGCCGAAGGTCTGGAAAACGTCCAGAACCTGTCGACCCTGCGTGGCGCCGAGTTTATCGAGAACTACGGTGTTGCCATCGCCGACGGCCCGCTGAAAGGCCTGACCGCCCGTGCCGTGGTAGTACTGGACGAGAACGACAACGTCCTGCACAGCGAACTGGTCAAGGAAATCGCTGAAGAGCCGAACTACGACGCTGCTCTGGCGGTACTGAAGTAAACTGCGCAACAGCGCTTTTACAATTGTTAACGGCCTGGCCCTGTCCAGGCCGTTTTCATTTGTGTATCAGTGTTTTGACTCACACCTTGAAACGTAAGTTGAAGGTAAATTGCCGGTAAAGCTGCTTTGCTTAATTCCCGTCAGTGCTTATCGTTCAGCCTCCCGTAGAAGAAGCCCACGCGCCCAATGGTTAATCACTCCATGCAATCGTCTCCCCGCAACTCCCGTCGCTGGCTGTTCAGCCTGCTTGTCTTGTTGGTTATCGCCGTACTGTGCTGGAAATTCTGGCCCGCCGGTTCAGCCGACAAGGAGGGCGGCGAGAAGGCTGCAGCCGGACATGCCGGGCGTTCCGGGATGATGCGGCCGGGCTTCGGCGGCGGCACCGGGCCAATTCCTGTGCGCGTGGCGCCGGCGGTTACGGGTGACTTTCCGCTGTATTACAAAGCGCTCGGTACCGTCACTGCGCTCAACACCATTAACGTGCGCAGTCGAGTGGGTGGCGAATTGGTGAAAATCCATTTCGAGGAAGGCCAGATGGTCAAGGCGGGCGATTTACTTGCCGAGATCGACCCGCGCTCCTACCAGAACGCCTTGCTTCAGGCGCAAGGCACTTTGATGCAGAATCAGGCGCAACTGAAAAACGCACAGGTTGATGTCGAGCGCTATCGCGGTCTGTTCAAGGAAGACAGCATTGCCAAACAGACGCTGGACACCGCCGAAGCGCTGGTCGGCCAGTATCTGGGCACGGTCAAGACCAACCAGGCGGCTGTCAACGACGCGAAACTCAATCTCGAATTTACTAAAATCCGCGCTCCAATTGCCGGTCGTGTCGGTCTGCGTCAAGTGGACGTCGGCAACCTCGTTGCGGCCAACGACACCACGTTTCTGGCGGTGATCACCCAGACTCAACCGATCAGCGTCGCCTTCACCCTGCCGGAAAACAACCTCGAAACCGTGCTCGCCCGCTACCGCAGCGGCGCCAAGCTGCCGGCTGAAGCGTGGGATCGCGGCGACACCAAACTGCAAGCCACCGGTGTGCTGCAAAGCCTCGACAACCAGATCGATGTGGCCACCGGCACCCTGAAATTCAAGGCTCGTTACGATAACCGTGATCAGTCGCTGTTCCCCAATCAGTTCGTCAACGTGCACCTGCTGGCCGACACCCTGAAAAACGTCGTGTTGGCACCGTCCGCTGCGATTCAGTTCGGCACCAACGGCACTTTCGTCTACGCGCTGGATGGCGACAAGAAAGTCACGATCCGTCAGTTGAAGATCGGCGCCAGTGACGGTGAAAACACCGTTATCACTGAAGGCCTGGCCGCTGGCGACCGCGTAGTGCTGGAAGGCACCGACCGCCTCAAGGAAGGCAGCGAAGTGGAGGTGGTCAACGACAGCAGTCAAGTGCCGACCACACCGACCGAACACCTGCAAGGCAAGTCCGCCGCCACCCCGACTGATGCCGCTGTTACTGACAAGGCCAAGAAGGGCGCATGAACATTTCGCGGCTGTTCATCCTTCGTCCGGTAGCCACCACCCTGAGCATGCTGGCCATTGTGCTGGCCGGCCTGATCGCTTATCGCCTGCTGCCAGTGTCGGCGCTGCCGCAAGTCGATTACCCGACCATCCGCGTCATGACCCTGTATCCCGGCGCCAGCCCGGACGTGATGACCAGCGCCGTCACCGCGCCGCTTGAACGTCAATTCGGGCAGATGCCGGGCCTGACACAAATGGCCTCGACCAGCTCCGGCGGCGCCTCGGTGCTGACCCTGCGTTTCAGCCTCGACATCAACATGGATGTCGCCGAGCAACAGGTGCAAGCGGCAATCAACGCTGCGACCAATCTGTTACCGACCGACTTGCCGGCGCCGCCGGTGTACAACAAGGTCAACCCGGCGGACACCCCGGTGCTGACCCTGGCCATCACCTCGAAAACCATGCTGCTGCCCAAACTCAATGACCTGGTCGATACGCGCATGGCGCAGAAAATCGCCCAGATCAGTGGCGTTGGCATGGTCAGCATCGCGGGCGGTCAGCGTCAGGCCGTGCGGATCAAGGTCAACCCGGAGGCGTTGGCCGCCAATGGTCTGAACCTGTCGGACGTGCGCACCTTGATCGGTGCCTCGAACGTCAACCAGCCGAAAGGCAACTTCGACGGCCCGACCCGGGTGTCGATGCTCGATGCCAATGACCAACTGACGTCGCCCGAGGACTACGCCAACCTGATCCTCGCCTACAAGAACGGCGCGCCGTTGCGGCTCAAGGATGTCGCGGAAATTGTCGACGGCGCCGAGAACGAGCGCCTGGCCGCGTGGGCCAACCTGAATCAGGCTGTGCTGCTGAACATTCAGCGTCAACCGGGCGCTAACGTCATCGAGGTGGTCGACCGGATCAAAGCCTTGCTGCCAAGCATCACCGACAATTTGCCGGCCGGCCTCGAAGTCACTGTTCTCACCGATCGCACCCAAACCATTCGCGCTTCGGTCACCGACGTGCAGCACGAACTGCTGATCGCCATCGCGTTGGTGGTCATGGTGACGTTCCT
Organism: Pseudomonas sp. MF6776; assembly: GCF_016613125.1. Taxonomy (NCBI): domain Bacteria; kingdom Pseudomonadati; phylum Pseudomonadota; class Gammaproteobacteria; order Pseudomonadales; family Pseudomonadaceae; genus Pseudomonas; species Pseudomonas sp. MF6776. The sequence continues at coordinate 204,202 of NZ_JAENSQ010000009.1, read as the reverse complement.
GTTTCTGCGCCGTTTCAGCGCGACGATCATTCCTTCGGTGGCTGTGCCACTGTCGCTGATCGGTACGTTCGGCGTGATGTATCTCGCCGGATTCTCGGTCAATAACCTGACTCTGATGGCGCTGACCATCGCCACCGGTTTCGTGGTCGACGATGCGATCGTGATGCTGGAAAACATCTCGCGCTTCATCGAGGAGGGCGACAGCCCGATGCAGGCCGCGCTAAAAGGCGCGAAGCAGATCGGCTTCACCCTGATTTCCCTGACCCTGTCGCTGATAGCCGTGCTGATCCCGCTGCTGTTCATGGCAGACGTGGTCGGGCGGCTGTTCCGCGAGTTCGCCATCACCCTGGCGGTGGCGATCCTGATTTCCCTCGTAGTCTCGCTGACCCTGACGCCAATGATGTGCGCGCGTCTGCTCAAGCGCGAACCCGAGGAGCATGAGCAGGGCCGGTTCTACCGGGCCAGCGGCGCGTGTATCGACTGGATGATCGCCGAGTACGGTCGGATGCTGCGCTGGGTGCTCAAGCATCAGCCGCTGACGTTGCTGGTCGCCATCGGCACTCTGGCATTGACTGTTTTCCTCTATATGGTCGTGCCGAAGGGCTTCTTCCCGGTGCAGGATACCGGGGTGATTCAAGGTATTTCCGAAGCGCCGCAGTCGATTTCCTTCGCTGCCATGGGTGAGCGTCAACAGGCATTGGCCAAGGTCATTCTTGAAGACCCGGCAGTACAGAGCCTGTCGTCTTACATTGGCGTCGATGGCGATAACGCCACGCTCAACAGCGGTCGGTTGTTGATCAATCTCAAACCACACAGCGAGCGTGATCTCACCGCCACCGAAATCATCGCGCGCCTGCAACCGCAACTGGACAAACTGGTCGGCATTCGTCTGTACATGCAACCGGTGCAGGACCTGACCATCGAAGACCGCGTCAGCCGCACCCAGTACCAGTTCAGCATGTCCTCGCCAGACTCCGAGCTGTTGAGCCAATGGAGCGGCAGATTGGTTCAGGCCCTGGCGCAACGTCCGGAACTGACCGACGTCGCCAGTGACTTGCAGGACAAGGGCTTGCAGGTTTATCTGGTGATCGACCGTGATGCGGCGTCGCGCCTCGGTGTGTCGGTGGCGAACATCACCGATGCGCTGTACGACGCCTTCGGTCAGCGGCAGATCTCGACCATTTACACTCAGGCCAGCCAGTACCGCGTGGTGTTGCAGGCGCAGGCCGGGGAAAGGATCGGGCCGCAGGCGCTGGATCAGATTCACGTCAAGACCACTGACGGCGCGCAGGTGCGCCTGTCGAGTCTGGCCCATGTCGAGGAGCGCCAGGCGCAACTGGCGATCACCCACATCGGCCAGTTCCCGGCGGTGATGATGTCGTTCAACCTCGCGCCGGGCGTAGCGCTGGGGCATGCGGTGGACGTCATCGAACAGGTGCAGAAAGACATCGGCATGCCGGTCGGCGTGCAGACCCAGTTCCAGGGCGCGGCCGAAGCGTTCCAGGCATCGCTGTCGAGCACCTTGCTGCTGATTCTGGCGGCGGTGGTGACCATGTATATCGTGCTCGGCGTGCTGTACGAGAGCTATATCCACCCGATCACCATTCTCTCGACTCTGCCGTCAGCGGCGGTCGGCGCGTTGCTGGCATTGCTGCTCAGTGGCAACGACCTGGGCATGATCGCGATCATCGGCATCATCCTGCTGATCGGCATCGTCAAGAAGAATGCGATCATGATGATCGACTTCGCCCTCGACGCGGAACGCAATCAGGGCATGGCGCCGCAGGAGGCCATCTATCAAGCGGCACTGCTGCGTTTCCGACCGATCCTGATGACCACGCTGGCGGCGCTGTTCGGCGCCGTGCCATTGATGCTCGCCACCGGTTCCGGGGCTGAGCTGCGCCAACCGCTGGGTCTGGTGATGGTGGGTGGTTTGTTGGTGAGTCAGGTGCTGACGCTGTTCACCACACCGGTGATCTACCTGTATTTCGACCGTCTGGGCCGACGTTTTGGCAAAACCAATGCCGACACCGAAGAGGTGGCGGTATGAAGGCAGCTGCGAGCTTCCAGCCTCAAGCTGCAAGATACCTGGCTTTTAGCTTGACGCTTGAAGCCTGGGGCTCGGCGCTATGAATCTTTCTGGTCCTTTCATCAAGCGCCCGGTGGCAACCATGCTCCTGAGCCTGGCGATCATGCTGCTGGGCGGTGTCAGCTTCGGCTTGCTGCCAGTGTCTCCGCTGCCGCAAATGGACTTCCCGGTCATCGTTGTGCAGGCGAGCCTGCCCGGTGCCAGTCCGGAAGTCATGGCGTCCACCGTGGCGACGCCGCTGGAGCGTTCGTTCGGCGCCATTGCCGGCGTCAATACCATGAGCAGCCGTTCGAGTCAGGGGTCGACCCGGGTCATTCTGCAATTCGATCTCGACCGCGACATCAACGGCGCAGCGCGGGAAGTGCAGGCCGCGATCAATGCTTCGCGCAATCTGTTGCCGAGCGGGATGCGCAGCATGCCGACCTATAAAAAGGTCAACCCGTCGCAGGCACCGATCATGGTGCTGTCGCTGACCTCGGATGTGCTCGAAAAGGGCCAGCTCTACGATCTGGCGTCAACGATCCTCTCGCAGAGCCTGTCGCAGGTGCAGGGTGTCGGTGAGGTGCAGATCGGCGGTAGCTCGCTCCCGGCGGTGCGCATCGAACTCGAACCGCAAGCACTCAACCAGTACGGTGTAGCGCTGGACGATGTGCGTAAAACCATCGCCGATGCCAACGTGCGCCGGCCGAAAGGTTCGGTCGAGGACGGTCAGCGGCTGTGGCAGATCCAGGCCAACGATCAGTTGGAGAAAGCCAAGGATTACGAATCGCTGATCATCCACTACGCCGATGGTGCCGCGCTGCGCCTGAAGGATGTGGCCAAGGTCAGTGACGGTGTCGAAGACCGTTACAACAGTGGTTTCTTCAACGATGACGCGGCAGTCCTGCTGGTGATCAACCGCCAGGCCGGCGCCAACATCATCGAGACGGTCAACGAGATCAAGGCACAGTTGCCGGCGCTGCAGGCGGTGTTGCCGGCCAGCGTCAAGCTGAATCTGGCGATGGACCGCTCGCCAGTAATCAAGGCAACCCTGCACGAAGCCGAGATGACCCTACTGATCGCCGTGGCGCTGGTGATCCTGGTGGTGTTCCTGTTTCTGGGCAACTTCCGCGCCTCGCTGATTCCGACTTTGGCGGTGCCGGTGTCGTTGGTCGGCACGTTTGCGGTGATGTACCTCTATGGCTTCTCGCTGAACAACCTGTCGCTGATGGCGCTGATACTCGCCACCGGGTTGGTGGTGGACGATGCCATCGTGGTGCTGGAAAACATTTCCCGGCACATCGACGAAGGCGTCAAACCGATGCAGGCGGCGTATCTGGGCGCCAAGGAAGTCGGCTTTACCTTGCTGTCGATGAACGTGTCGCTGGTCGCGGTGTTCCTGTCGATCCTGTTCATGGGCGGGATTGTCGAGAGCCTGTTCCGCGAGTTTTCCATCACTCTGGCCGCGGCCATTGTGGTCTCGCTGGTGGTGTCCCTGACGTTGACGCCGATGCTCTGTGCGCGGTGGCTCAAGCCGCATACGCCGGGGCAGGAAAACCGCCTGCAACGCTGGAGTCGCAGAACCAACGACTGGATGGTCGCCAGGTACGCCACCAGCCTCGACTGGGTGTTGCGCCACCGTCGCCTGACGTTGCTCAGTCTGTTTGTTACCGTTGGCGTCAACGTCGCGCTGTACGTGGTGGTGCCGAAAACCTTCATGCCGCAGCAGGACACGGGTCAGTTGATTGGTTTCGTGCGCGGCGACGACGGTCTGTCGTTCAGTGTCATGCAGCCGAAAATGGAGATCTTCCGCCGCGCCGTACTCAAGGATGAAGCGGTAGAAAGTGTCGCCGGGTTCATCGGTGGCAGCAACGGCACCAACAACGCCTTCATGCTGGTGCGTCTGAAACCGATCAAGGATCGCCAGTTGTCGGCGCAGAAGGTTATCGAGCGCCTGCGCAAGGAAATGCCCAAGGTGCCCGGTGCGCAATTGATGCTGATGGCGGATCAGGATCTGCAATTTGGCGGTGGCCGCGAGCAAACCTCGTCGCAATATAGCTACATCCTGCAAAGCGGCGATCTCGGTGAACTGCGTAAGTGGTATCCGAAAGTGGTCGCCGCGCTGCGAGCCTTGCCGGAGTTGACGGCGATCGACGCCCGCGAAGGCAAGGGCGCGCAACAGGTGACGTTGATCGTCGACCGCGACCAGGCCAAACGCCTTGGCGTGGACATGGACATGGTCACTTCGGTGTTGAACAACGCCTATAGCCAGCGCCAGATTTCGACGATCTACGACAGCCTCAACCAGTATCAAGTGGTCATGGAGGTCAATCCGAAATACGCCCAGGACCCGGTGACGCTCAAGCAAGTACAGGTGATCACCGCTGACGGTGCGCGGGTGCCGCTGTCGACTTTTGCTCACTATGAAAACAGCCTCGAAGACGATCGCGTCAGCCACGAAGGCCAGTTCGCTTCCGAAGATATTTCCTTCGACATGGCCGAAGGCGTGACCGTGGAGCAGGGTAGTGCTGCTATCGAGCGGGCGATTGCCAAGGTCGGCTTGCCGGAAGATGTCATCGCGAAAATGGCCGGCACCGCCGATGCCTTTGCCGCGACCCAGAAGAGCCAGCCGTTCATGATTCTTGGCGCGCTGCTGGCGGTGTATCTGGTGCTGGGCGTGCTCTATGAAAGCTACATCCATCCGCTGACGATTCTGTCGACGCTGCCCTCGGCCGGCGTGGGCGCGTTGCTGTCGATCTATGCGCTGGGTGGTGAGTTCAGCCTGATCTCGTTGCTCGGATTGTTCCTGTTGATCGGCGTGGTGAAGAAGAATGCGATCCTGATGATCGACCTCGCATTGCAACTGGAACGGCATCAGGGCATGACTCCGCTGGAGTCGATCCGCAGCGCCTGTTTGCAACGACTGCGACCTATCCTGATGACCACGCTGGCGGCGATCCTCGGCGCCTTGCCGTTGCTGCTCAGCCGCGCCGAAGGTGCCGAAATGCGCCAGCCATTGGGTCTGACCATCATCGGCGGGCTGATTTTCAGCCAGGTGCTGACGCTTTACACCACGCCTGTGGTTTACCTCTATCTCGACAAGCTGCGCCATCGCTTCAACAAATGGCGTGGCGTGCGTACTGATGCCGCTCTGGAAACTCCGCTATGACTGACCGTTCGCTTTTCAATCTGGCCACTGCTCGCGGCTCGCGCCTGTTGAGCCTGTCATTGTGTGTGGCAATGCTCAGTGCCTGCGCCGTCGGCCCGGACTACCAGCGCCCACAGACAGCGGAAATCGCCCAATACAAGGAAGCCGAAGGCTGGCGCCAGGCCAACCCGAGCGATTCGCTGGCCCGCGGCGCGTGGTGGGAGCTGTACGGCGATCAGCAACTCAACGGTCTGATCGAGAAACTCAACAATGCCAACCAGACGGTCGCGCAATCGGAAGCCCAATACCGTCAGGCCCAGGCCTTGGTGCGCAGTGCGCGTGGAGCGTTTTACCCCAGTGTCGACCTGAGCGTCGGCAAGACACGCTCCAGTCAGGGCACCGGCAGCAGCAGTTCAAGCCTGAGCAGTTCCTCCAGCGGTATTCGTGATACCTACAACGCGCAATTGGGCGTCAGTTGGGAAGCCGATATCTGGGGCAAGCTGCGCCGCGGGCTTCAAGCCGATGAGGCCAGTGCCCAGGCGAGCTTCGCCGATCTGGCGGCGATGCGTTTGAGCCAGCAGTCGGAGTTGGTGCAGAACTATCTGCAACTGCGGGTGGTCGATCAGCAGAAGCGTTTGCTCGAAGCCACGGTTGCGGCGTATGAGCGTTCGCTGAAGATGACTCAGAACCAATACCGCGCGGGCGTTTCCGGGCGTGACGCGGTAGCGCAGGCGCAGACGCAGCTGAAAAGTACCCAGGCTGATCTGGTCGATCTGATCTGGCAGCGGGCGCAGTTTGAAAACGCCATTGCCGTGCTGACCGGGCAAGCGCCGGCAAACTTCGACATCGCCGAAACCCAGACCATTCCGAACCTGCCGCAGGTGCCGTTGAACCTGCCTTCGCAACTGCTTGAGCGCCGCCCGGATATCGCCTCGGCCGAGCGCTCGGTGATTGCAGCCAACGCCAACATCGGCGTAGCCAAAGCCGCGTATTACCCGGATCTGTCGCTGAGTCTGAGCGGTGGCTACAGCAGCAGTACGTCAAACGACCTGATCAGTCTGCCGAACCGCTTCTGGTCGGTGGGGCCGAAACTGAACTTGCCGCTGTTCGACGGCGGCATACGTTCGGCAGAGGTCGACCGCACTGAAGCGGTGTACGACCAGACGGTGGCCAAATACCGGCAGACGGTGCTCGACGGTTTCCGCGAGGTGGAAAACTATCTGGTCCAACTCAAGGTGTATGAGGACGAAGCGGCGGTGCGCCAGGAAGCGCTGGATGCTGCCCGGGATTCGCTGCGCCTCACGGAAAACCAGTACAAGGCCGGGCTGATTGCCTATATCGACGTGGTGGTGGTGCAAGCCACGGCGCTGAGTAACGAGCGCAATGTGCTGAATATCCTGCAGAGCCGGCTGATTGCCAGTGTGCAACTGATTGCTGCGTTGGGCGGTGGATGGGATGGGGACCTGCCCGCCGAATGACTGTGTAGGAGCTGCGGCACGCTGCGATCTTTTGATCCTGTTTTTTACAATCAGTATCAAAAGATCGTTCATCGTGGCCCGAGCCTTTGACAGCTCCTACAGTCAGGGCAAATCCTCTGGAGGCCTTTGGCTTAAAGGCTTCTGATGGCCGGGCCAGAGCCCGGCAGGAGGATCAAACAAGCGTTTCATCGGGTTGATGGCAAAATGGTTACTTTGTCAGTGCGTTCTTCTGCGCAATCAGTACAATCGCCGCATTTGCCCGACCGAGAATGGACGCAAGCCGGTATGGGTAGCCTCGAGAATCCGCATGCTCATCGGTAGTTATTCCTCCACTCTGGTTTTCATCTCGCTGTGTGTCGCGATTCTCGCTTCGTACACCGCGCTCGACCTCACTGGCCGCATCACCACCGCCAAGGGCCGTGCCGTGCATTTCTGGACTGCCGGTGGTGGTTTCGCCATGGGCATTGGCGTCTGGTCGATGCACTTCATCGGCATGCTCGCCTTCAAGCTACCGATCGAACTTGGCTACGATATCGCCCTCACGGCGCTGTCGCTGCTGATCGCAGTGCTGTCCTGTGGTTTTGCCTTGTGGCTGGTGAGTCAGCCGAAACTGCCAATTCTGCAATTGGCGTTTGGCGCGCTGATCATGGGCGCCGGCATCAGTGCCATGCATTACACCGGCATGGCGGCGATGCGCATGACCCCGGGAATCGACTACGATCCGACGCTGTTCAGTGCATCCCTGTTGATCGCGGTCGGTGCTTCTGCGACGGCGCTGTGGATCGCTTTTCGCCTGCGCCAGCATTCGCCCTATGTCCGTTTGATTCGCGCTGGCGCTGCAGTGATCATGGGCATCGCCATTGTCGGCATGCATTACACGGGTATGGCCGCCGCGCAGTTTCCGGACGGCAGTTTCTGCGGCGCGACGATCGATGGTCTGAAAGGCAATGGCCTCGACAGTCTCGTGCTGATCACCACGCTGGCGGTGCTTTCGATTGCATTGCTGACCTCCATACTCGACGCGCGTCTTGAAGCGCGCACCGCCGATCTGGCGCACTCCTTGACCGTGGCTAACCGCGAGCTCACGCAACTGGCGCTGCACGATACCCTGACCGGTCTGCCCAATCGCATGCTGCTGGATGACCGCATCAATCAGGCTATGAAAAAGGTCAATGAGCAGGGTGGCTTCTTTGCACTGATGTTCATTGATCTGGACGGCTTCAAACCGGTCAATGACGCTTTCGGCCATCACATGGGGGATCAACTGTTGCGTGAAGTTGGCGTGCGTCTGCGCGAAGATTTGCGCAGCCTCGACACGCTGGCGCGGATTGGCGGCGATGAATTCGTCTTGCTGGTGCGCCTGACCGAGCCTGACGACGCTTTGGGCCTGGCAGCACGCCAGGTCGGGCTGATCGCGCAGCCATTTTACGTGGCTGAACATGACTTGCAGATTTCCGCCAGCATCGGCATCGCCCTGTACCCTGGCAATGGCGAGAGTGCTCAGGAATTGCTGATGAACGCCGACGCAGCGATGTACCACGCCAAGGGTGGTGGCAAAAACGGCTACAGTTTCTTCGACGTATCGATGAATACCAATGCGCGCAAACAGCTGCAATTGCTGCAGGATTTGCGCGCAGCGCTGGAGCATGACCAGTTCAGCCTGCATTACCAACCCAAATTCGACGCCGCCAACGGTCGACCGGTCGGCGCCGAAGCGCTGCTACGCTGGCAGCACCCGATCCACGGCATGCTGATGCCAGACAAATTCATCGATCTGGCGGAGAAAACCGGGGTCATCATCCCGATCGGCGAATGGGTGCTCAACGAAGCCTGCCGACAGATGCGCGAGTGGTACGTGCTCGGCTACACCGACTGGCGCATCGCGGTGAACCTGTCGGCGTTGCAGTTCTGCCACGCGGGGCTGGTGCGCAGCGTTGCCAAGGCGCTGGCGACCCACCAGTTGCCGGCCAACAGCCTGACACTGGAAATCACCGAAACCACGGCGATGAGCGACGCCGATGCGAGCATGACGGTGTTGCAGGAGTTGTCGGACATGGGCGTCGATTTGTCCATTGATGACTTTGGCACCGGCTACTCGAGCCTGATGTACCTCAAACGCCTGCCGGCTAACGAGTTGAAGATCGACCGTGGATTTGTCCGCGATCTGGAGCATGACAGCGACGACGCTGCAATCGTTTCGGCGATTGTCGCGTTGGGCCAGGCGCTGGGTTTGCGCATCGTTGCTGAAGGTGTTGAAACGGATTCGCAGCAGGATTTCCTGACGCAACTGGGTTGCGATTCTTTGCAGGGGTATCTGCTGGGGCATCCGCTGCCGGCGGATCAGTTCATGCGTGACATTGCCCGGGGCGAGAAGCTGGCGGTGATATGACCCCACCCCCGGGTTCTTTCGGGTAAGCCCGGGCGCAACGCAGCCCATGCAAAACCGGCCAATGGCGGTTATTCTTCCCCGCGACGGTTACGTGTGCATTTGGGGGAAAGGCCAGCATGGATAAAGTCATTGTGATCACCGGTGGCGGGCGCGGAATTGGCGCCGCCACGGCGTTGTTGGCTGCCGAACACGGCTATCGGATCTGCATCAACTACCAGTCAGACGAACAGGCCGCGCACAGCGTGCTGGAGCAAGTCCGTGCGCTGGGCGCACAAGCCATCGCGGTGCGCGCCGACGTCAGCATCGAAGACGAAGTGATCGCACTGTTTCACCGGGTCGACAACGAGCTGGGCCGAGTGACCGCGCTGGTGAACAACGCCGGCACCGTCGGGCAAAAGTCGCGTGTCGATGAGATATCCGAATTCCGCATCCTCAAAATCATGAAAACCAACGTCCTGGCGCCGATCCTCTGTGCCAAGCACGCCATCCTGCGCATGTCGCCCAAACACGGCGGGCAGGGCGGCAGCATCGTCAATGTCTCGTCTGTGGCGGCGCGCCTCGGTTCGCCGAATGAATACGTTGACTACGCGGCCTCCAAAGGCGCGCTCGATACCTTCACCATTGGTTTGTCCAAGGAAGTGGCGGGCGAGGGGATTCGGGTCAACGCGGTGCGTCCGGGTTACATCTACACCGATTTCCACGCGCTGAGCGGCGATCCGGATCGGGTCAGCAAGCTGGAATCGGCAATCCCGATGGCCCGTGGTGGGCGCCCGGATGAGGTGGCGGAGGCGATTATCTGGTTGCTGTCGGACAAGGCTTCGTATGCGACCGGGACGTTTGTTGATTTGGGTGGTGGGCGATAACCAGCAAGATCAAAAGATCGCAGCCTGCGGCAGCTCCTACAGAGGAATTTGTGTTCCCCTGTAGGAGCTGCCGCAGGCTGCGATCTTTTGTTTTGTCTGGTCTGGCCTCATCGCTGGCAAGCCAGCTCCCCCAGTGATTTGTGTTGAACACGCAATTTGTGAGCGACATCGAATCCTGTGGGAGCTGGCTTGCCAGCGATAAGGCCAGTGCCATCAACCTCAAACTTTCAGAACGACCGCACAATCCGCCCCAGCGTCTCCATCGCCTTCTCCGAGTCCTCGGTCCACGGGCTGCCGTAATTCAAGCGAATACAGTTCCTGAACCGCTGCGTCGGCGAGAAGATCGGCCCCGGCGCGATGCTGATGCCTTGCGCCAGCGCCATCTGAAACAACTTCAACGAATCCATCTGCGGTGGCAATTCCAGCCATAAAAAGTAGCCGCCCGCCGGCTGACTGACCCGCGTCTGCGCCGGGAAGTACCGGGCAATCGCCGCCAGCATCGCGCTCTGCTGTTCTTCCAGCGCATAGCGCAATTTACGCAGGTGCCGGTCGTAGCCACCGTGTTGCAGGTAGTCGGCAATCGCCGCTTGCGCCGGCATTGAGGCGCACAGCGAGGTCATCAGTTTCAGCCGTTCGATTTTCTGCGCGTAGCGCCCAGCCGCGACCCAGCCGATGCGATAGCCGGGGGCCAGGCTCTTGGCGAACGAACCGCAATGCATCACCAGCCCTTCGGTATCGAAAGCCTTGGCCGGTTTTGGCGCCTGTTGGCCGTAATAGAGTTCGGCGTAGACGTCGTCTTCGATCAGCGGCACCTGATGGCGGCGCAGCAGTTCGACCAGTTCCTGTTTCTTGGCCTCGGGCATGGTCGCGCCCATCGGATTCTGGAAGCTGGTCATGCACCAGCAGGCCTTGATTGGATGGCGTTCCAGCGTCTGCGCGAGCACGCCGAGGTCGATACCGTCGCGCGGGTGCACGGGGATTTCCACGGCTTTGAGTTTCAGTCGTTCCAGCACTTGCAGGCTGGCGTAGAACGCCGGGGCTTCGATGGCCACCAGATCGCCGGGTTCGGTGACCGCTTGCAGGCACAGGTTCAGGGCTTCGAGGGCGCCGTTGGTGATCAGCAGTTCCTCCATCGGCAGCATCAAGCCGCCGACCATGTAACGCAGGGCGATCTGTCGACGCAGTTGCGGGTTGCCCGGCGACATGTCGGTGACGACCATGCGCGGGTCCATCTCCCGTGCGGCGCTGGCCAGTGACCGCGACAGCCGTTGCAACGGGAACAGCGTCGGGCTGGGAAATGCCGAGCCGAATGGCACGGTGCTTGGGTCCTTGATCGACTCCAGTACCGAGAACACCAGTTCGCTGACATCGACTTCGGTGGAATCGTTGACGTGGCTGCTGATCACCGGCTCCGAGAACGGGCTCGGTGCATGGGTATTGACGAAGTAACCGGAGCGGGGCCGGGCGCGAATCAGACCACGACGTTCGAGCAGGTAATAGGCTTGGAACACCGTGGACGGGCTGACGCCGTAAGTCTGGCTGGCGTAGCGCACCGATGGCACGCGCTGGCCGGGGCCCAGGACGCCGGAGCGGATCAGTTCTGCGATGTCTTCGGCGAATTTTTCGTAGCGTTTCATCGAGGGCCTTGGTGCTTGTTGGCTGTGTGGGGTGCCAGGCAACTGCCCCTCACCCTAGCCCTCTCCCAGAGGGAGAGGGGACTGACCGTGTTGAATGTTGAAAGTACGCGCTTCTCTGAACCCATAATCGACTCGGTCGCCCAGGTCGATGCATAGCGAATGACACCTCGGTCGGCCCCCTCTACCTCTGGGAGAGGGCTGGGGGTGAGGGCAGAGATTCTAACGACTCAGCGATTCATCGGCGCGACAAACCTGCTTTTCGCCACGCTATAAACCTCTGGCTCATCGCTGTCGGCAATCTTGAAACTCAAGGTCTGCGAGCTGCTGCTCGGCCGCTCCGTGGTCATCGCCACCGACACCGGTACATCGACAATCTCACCCGGCGCCAGGCTCAGTTCGGTTTTGCCTTGCAACTGGAAGCCCTCACCGTCGACCAGGCTCAAACGGTAATCCTGGCGTTGCTGGGTCTTGTTGATGACTTTGAGGCTGTAGATGTTTTCGATCTGACCTTGACCGTTTTCGCGGAACAATCCGCGATCCTTGGTCACGTCCAGCGACACCATCGGCCGCTCCACCAAGGCCAATGCCAGTGCGCCGATCATCACCAGCAGCACCGCCACGTAACCGACCAGCCGTGGCCGCAGCAGATGTGTTTTGCCGCCCTGCAATTCGCGCTCCGAACTGTAGCGGATCAAGCCGCGCGGGTAGTTCATTTTGTCCATGATCGAATCACAGGCGTCGATGCACGCCGCGCAACCGATGCACTCCATCTGCAGACCATCACGAATGTCGATACCGGTCGGGCACACCTGCACGCACAACTGGCAGTCGATGCAATCGCCCAGCCCGGCCTCGAGCGGTTTTACATCACGTTTGCGCGGGCCACGGTTTTCGCCGCGGGCCACGTCGTAGGAAATAGCCAGGGTGTCCTTGTCGAACATCACACTCTGGAACCGCGCATACGGGCACATGTGCATGCACACGGCTTCGCGCAGCCAGCCGGCATTGATGTACGTCGCGGCGGTGAAAAACAGCACCCAGAACAGGCTGACCCCGCCGATTTGCAGGGTCAGCAGCTCTTCGGCCAGCGGCCGGATCGGCGTGAAGTAACCGACAAAGGTCAGGCCGGTGAGCACGCTGATCGCCAGCCACAGGGTGTGCTTGGCCGCGCGGCGCGCCAGTTTGTTCAAGCCCCAGGGCGCGGCTTGCAGTTTGATTCGTTGGTTGCGCTCGCCCTCGGTGATCTTCTCGCACCACATGAAGATCCACGTCCACGAACTCTGCGGGCAGGTGTAACCACACCAGACGCGCCCGGCGAACACGGTGATGGCGAAGAGGCCGAACGCGGCGATGATCAACAGGGCCGAGAGCAGGATGAAATCCTGTGGCCAGAAGGTCGCGCCGAAGATATGGAATTTGCTTTCCGCGAGGTCCCACAACACAGCCTGACGACCACCCCAGTTCAACCACACCGTGCCAAAGAACAGCAAAAACAGAAACCCCGCGCCGCTCATGCGCAGCGTGCGGAACAGGCCGGTGAAACTGCGGGTATGAATCTGGTTGTCGCTGGACTTGGCCGTCGCCTTCATTGGGCGTGCGGGCACCTTTTTTATATGAGGAGCTATGGTGGGGGTTGCTTCTACGGTTCGGACGGGGATTTGTTCGCTCATGGTCATTCGCTCATCAGCCTCCATCAGGCCGATGAACTATGAGCGTCGATCTGTTTGCATAACAGACTCAGCTAATTCAATAAAAACCGTATCAGATGAACTTTGATGCAGCGCCTGCGACAACTTGAAGCAGCCCGCAGGCCAAGGCGCAAACGCCTGAAGCAGACGTTTGCGCGAAGTGTTGACCAAGGTCAATCAAATCACCGAATCACTCGTATCGGCCTTCAAATGCTTACGCCCGTCCTTGACGCCTGCAACGGTCAAGGCGTCGGCCTCTACTTCGGTGATGTAGACGCGCCGCGCTTCGATTTCTACGAATGACATGGCTTTTTCGCTATCTGTCTTGACCTCAAGGGTGTCGCAGATGCGAATTTCCTCGCCATTTTCAACGGTGAAAAAACACACTTTTGAGTCGGGATTGGTTTCATCGATTCGAACGGTCATGAGGCGGTCCTTTTTTCACGGGTATCTGAAAGGTTAGGGCACAGGACTCGCAGATCGTTCTGCGCAACTGATTAATGGTCGCCGCTGTCCATCGCTTATATAGCCATAACAAGGACTGCACGATGAACGCGTGGTGGGAAGAGGTGCTGGAAACGCTGCAAGCGGAATTCGCCGACATCGGTGATGCGTCGCAACTGACGCGCATTACCGTGCGCCTGCTGGTGGCGGCGATCCTTGGCGGGATTCTCGGTTTCGAGCGCGAGCAAAAGGGCAAGGCTGCGGGCGTGCGAACGCACATGCTGGTGGCGCTGGGTGCGGCAATGTTTGTGCTGGTGCCGCAGACCTCGGGTGCAGAGTCCGACGCGATGAGCCGGGTGTTGCAGGGGGTGATTGCCGGGATCGGCTTCCTGTGCGCCGGCACCATTCTGAAAAATCAGGAGGGTGATGAAGGGCACGTCAAAGGCCTGACCACCGCTGCCGGGTTGTGGATGACGGCAGCAATCGGTGTCGCAGCCGGGTTGGGCAAGGAGGCGACCGCACTGTTCAGTACCCTGCTGACACTGGGGATTTTCAGCCTGATGCCGAGGATCGTGCGCATCTTCGACAAGGACGATCAGCCTTTTGACAAGGATGAGCAGAAGGATGATCGCTTGTAATCAATCGCTCCCACACTGTGCGTAGGAGCGATCATTTCGGTTTAGAGGATCACCGGCGGCATCGTTGTCGGAGGCTCTTCCTTGGGCGGTGGCGTGGTGCCTGGCGGCTCCTGCTCGGGGATCGGTTGCGGTTCGGTTTCAGGAATGGTCGGGTTGTCGATGTTCGGATCTGGCGTTTCCGCCGGGAACGGGTTGTTCATCAGGTAGACCTCCGTGTGGCACATGGCGTGAGAAGTGCTTAAGTGGATTGACCACCTCGCGACGAATTCGATCCGCCGGTTCAAACAGACAAATCGCTGTGAACTTTTCTCGGCCGCGGTCGCTCGGAACCTAAGTGAGTTCATTCCGGGGCAGGTGCTTTGTTGTGAAGACTGAACCGGCACAAGAGCGTCCTTGGGGCGTAAAGGAGAGATGCTCGATGACTGCTGAAAAACCCTCAGAGCTGAGCTATAACCCGCACATGCCGCTATCGCAGGCATTGCTGCTGCCTCGCATCGTTATCGAAGACACTATGCCAACTCTTGATGGCGGCCAGTTCGCCGTGAAGTCGATTGCCGGGCGCGACGTGATCGTTACCAGCAAGGTGTTTGCCGACGGTCACGACAAGCTCGCCGTGCGCATTCGCTGGCGCGAGGAAGGTCAGGAAACCTGGCAAAGCGAAGTCATGTCGGAGCTGGGCAACAACGGCTGGCGTGGCAGTTTCCGCCCGGAACACCAAGGGCGATTCTTGTATTGCGTCGAAGCGTGGATCGACCATTTCGCCAGTTTCCAGTACGAACTGGAAAAGAAACACAACGCCGCCGTCCCGGTTTCGCTGGAGCTGCAAGAAGGTCGCAGCATGGTGCAACACGCCGCCGAGCGCAGTGAAGGTCAGCTCAGCGAACAACTGGCCGCGCTGCACCATGAACTGTCCGGTCTGCTCGAAACCGAGCAGGTCGCGCTGTTTCTGCACTCGCGCAGTGCGCAACTGATGGCCCAGGCGGATCACCGCGCTTATCTCAGCGTCAGCGCTGAATTCCCCATGGATGTCGAGCGCGAACTGGCCGAGTTCGCCAGTTGGTATGAGTTGTTTCCGCGCTCTATCACCGACGATCCCAACCGTCACGGCACTTTCAATGACGTGCACTCGCGGTTGCCGATGATTCAGGACATGGGTTTCGACGTGCTGTACTTCACGCCGATCCACCCGATTGGCCGCGCCCACCGCAAGGGCCGCAATAATTCCCTGACCGCTGGGCCGGATGATCCCGGCAGCCCGTACGCCATCGGTAGCGAGGAGGGTGGCCACGAGGCGATTCACTCGCAGCTCGGCACGCGTGAGGATTTCCGTCGGCTGGTGGCTGCGGCTGCCGATCATGGTCTGGAAATCGCCCTCGATTTCGCGATCCAGTGTTCCCAGGATCACCCGTGGCTCAAACAGCATCCGGGCTGGTTCAACTGGCGGCCGGACGGCACCATCAAATATGCGGAAAACCCACCGAAGAAATATCAGGACATCGTCAACGTCGACTTTTATGCGCCGGACTCGATCCCGAGTCTGTGGGTCGAGCTGCGGGACATCGTCATTGGCTGGGTCGAGGAGGGCGTGAAGATCTTTCGCGTCGACAACCCGCACACCAAGCCGCTGCCGTTCTGGCAATGGCTGATTGCCGATGTGCGGGCGCTGCACCCGGAAGTGATCTTCCTCGCCGAAGCCTTCACCACGCCGGCGATGATGGCGCGCCTGGGCAAGGTTGGTTACACCCAGAGCTACACCTATTTCACCTGGCGCAACACCAAGGCCGAATTGGCCGCGTACTTCACCGAGCTGAACGAGTCGCCGTGGCGCGAATGCTATCGACCGAACTTCTTCGTCAATACGCCTGACATCAACCCGGCGTTCCTGCATGAATCCGGGCGCCCGGGCTTTCTGATTCGTGCGGCGCTGGCGACCATGGGGTCGGGTCTTTGGGGCATGTATTCGGGGTTTGAACTGTGCGAAGCGGCGCCGGTGCCGGGCAAGGAGGAATACCTCGATTCCGAGAAGTACGAAATCCGCGTCCGCGACTTCAATGCGCCGGGCAACATCATTGCCGAAATTGCCCAGCTCAACCGCATCCGCCGGCAAAACCCCGCGCTGCACACCCATCTGGGCTTGCAGGTCTACAACGCGTGGAACGACAACATTCTGTATTTCGGCAAACGCAGCGCCGATGGCAGCAATTTCATTCTGGTGGCGGTGAGCCTCGATCCGCATAACGTGCAGGAAGCGAATTTCGAGCTGCCGTTATGGGAAATGGGCCTGCCGGACGATGCAACCACGCACGGCGAAGACTTGATGAACGGGCACCGCTGGGACTGGCATGGCAAGTACCAGTTCATGCGCCTTGATCCGGCGTATCAGCCGTTCGGCATCTGGCGGATCAGTCATTCCTGAGCCCGACAACTATCAAATGTGGGAGCTGGCTCGCCAGCGATTGCGTTCTGGCAGCTTGCTTGTTTATCGCTGAACCACCGCTATCGCTGGCAAGCCAGCTCCCACAATGACCACCATTTTTTTCAGGACGCCGGTTGGCTTCCAGAATTGAACGCAGGAGTTTCAAATGGCGAAGAAACCCAAGGCAGCCACCTTTATCAAAGACCCGCTCTGGTACAAGGACGCGGTGATTTATCAGGTTCACGTCAAATCGTTTTTCGACTCTAACAACGACGGGATCGGCGACTTTCCCGGCCTGATCGCCAAACTCGATTACATTGCCGAACTCGGCGTCAACACCATCTGGTTGCTGCCGTTCTATCCCTCGCCACGTCGCGATGATGGCTACGACATCGCCGAATATCGCGGCGTGCACAGCGATTACGGCACCATGGCCGATGCCAAGCGTTTCATCGCCGAGGCGCATAAGCGCGGTTTGCGAGTGATCACCGAGCTGGTCATCAACCACACCTCCGACCAGCATCCGTGGTTCCAGCGTGCGCGCAAGGCCAAACCCGGTTCGGCGGCGCGAGACTTCTACGTGTGGTCGGACGACGACCAGAAATACGACGGCACGCGGATCATTTTCCTCGACACCGAAAAGTCCAACTGGACCTGGGACCCGGTCGCCGGCCAGTACTTCTGGCACCGTTTCTATTCGCACCAGCCGGACCTGAATTTCGACAACCCGCAAGTGATGAAAGCCGTGCTGTCGGTGATGCGCTACTGGCTGGACATGGGCATCGACGGTCTGCGTCTGGACGCGATTCCGTACCTGATCGAGCGCGATGGCACCAACAACGAAAACCTTCCGGAAACCCACGACGTCCTCAAACAGATCCGCGCCGAAATCGACGCCAACTACCCGGACCGCATGCTGCTCGCCGAGGCCAACCAATGGCCGGAAGACACTCAGCTGTATTTCGGTGACACCGACGCCGAAGGCCTGAATGGCGACGAATGCCACATGGCTTTCCACTTCCCGTTGATGCCGCGCATGTACATGGCGCTGGCCCAGGAAGATCGCTTTCCGATCACCGACATTCTGCGCCAGACCCCGGAAATCCCTGCCAACTGTCAGTGGGCGATTTTCCTGCGTAACCACGATGAACTGACGTTGGAAATGGTGACCGACAAGGAACGCGACTACCTGTGGAATTACTACGCGGCTGACCGTCGCGCACGGATCAACCTCGGTATTCGCCGACGTCTGGCGCCGTTGATGGAGCGCGACCGTCGTCGCGTCGAGTTGCTCAACAGCCTGCTGCTGTCGATGCCGGGCACGCCAACCCTGTATTACGGCGATGAAATCGGCATGGGCGACAACATCTACCTAGGTGACCGTGACGGTGTGCGCACGCCGATGCAGTGGTCGATCGACCGTAACGGCGGCTTCTCCCGCGCCGATCCGGCCAGCCTGGTGCTGCCACCGATCATGGACCCGCAATACGGTTATCTGTCCGTCAACGTCGAAACCCAGGCCGGCGACCCGCACTCGCTGCTGAACTGGACGCGGCGCATGCTCGCTGTGCGCAAACAGTCCAAGGCGTTCGGGCGCGGCACGTTGAAAATGCTTTCGCCGAGCAACCGCCGGATTCTGGCCTACACCCGCGAATTCACCGATGCCGACGGCAAACACGAGATCATTCTTTGCGTGGCCAACGTGTCGCGCAGTGCTCAGGCGGCGGAACTCGACCTGTCTGCCTACACCGGGATGGTGCCGGTGGAAATGCTCGGCGGTAATGCTTTTCCGCCGATTGGCCAGTTGAATTTCCTCCTGACCCTGGCGCCGTACGGTTTCTACTGGTTCGCCCTGGCGACCGAAAACCAGATGCCGAGCTGGCACGTGGAACCGGTACAGAGCCTGCCGGACTTCACCACGCTCGTGCTGAAAAAACGCATGGAAGAGCTGCTCGAAGCACCATCCCGGACGACGCTGGAGCAGAGCATTCTGCCGAGCTGGCTGCAAAACCGTCGCTGGTTCGCCGGCAAGGATGCGGCCATCGAGAAGGTCAATCTGGCTTACGGCGTGCGGTTTGGCGATGCGCAGCAACCCGTGTTGCTCAGCGAAATCGAAGTCACCAGTGGTGGCCAGACCAGCCGTTATCAGCTGCCGTTCGGCTTTATCGCCGAAGATTACGTCGGGCCACCGTTGCCGCAGCAATTGGCACTGGCCCGCGTGCGTCGGGTTCGTCAGGTAGGTTTGATCACTGACGCCTTCAGCCTTGAAGGGTTTGTCCATGCGGTGCTGCAAGGCATGCAGAACAACACCGTGCTGGAATCGACCGATGGCGAAATCCGTTTCGCACCGACGGCACATCTGGAAACACTCAACCTGGGTGCTGACTCTGAAGTACGTTATCTGTCGGCCGAGCAATCCAACAGTTCCGTGGTGATCGGCAACAGCCTGGTGCTTAAGCTGATCCGTAAAGTAGCGTCTGGCGTACATCCGGAACTGGAGATGAGCGCTTACCTGACCGCTGCCGGATTTGCCAATATCTCGCCGCTGCTGGGATCGGTGATCCGTCGTGACGCCAAGGGCGAAGATAACCTGCTGATGATCGCCCAAGGTTATTTGAGCAATCAGGGCGATGCGTGGGAATGGACGCAGAACAACCTCGAACGGGCGTTGCGCGATGAATTGGCCGACTCCATGTCCGAGCAGGATCAGCACTACAACGCTTTGGGCGAGTTGAAGGATTTTGCCGGTATGCTCGGCCAGCGCCTCGGTGAGATGCACCAGCTGCTGGCTGCGCCGACCGACAACGCCGATTTTGCGCCACAGGTGAGTTCGGCCAAGGATATGCAAGCGACCGGCAAGGACGTCGTGGCGCAGGTCGAGCATGCGCTGAAACTCTTGAAGCAACATCAGGGGCAACTCAGTGCTGCGGATCAGAAACTGGTCGCACGGCTGCTCGACGAGAAGAAAACCATCCTTGCCCATGTGCAGGATCTGGCGAAAAAAGCCGTCGGTGGTTTGCGTATTCGTGTCCACGGGGACTTGCACCTGGGCCAGGTGCTGGTGATCAAGGGCGATGCTTATCTGATCGATTTCGAGGGTGAGCCCGCGCGACCACTGAGCGAACGCCGTGGCAAGCACAGTCCTTACAAGGATGTCAGCGGAGTGCTGCGTTCTTTCGACTACGCCGCAGCGATGACCATCAACGTGCACAACGTCGATCACAGCTCGGAATCCGAAGACGCTCGCCGTCGGGTGGCGCAACGGTATCTGCTCGAGGCGCGTGCAGCATTTGTCGAGGCATATCGCCAAGCGACAGCTAGTCTTGATCATGCCTGGCAGGATCCTGAAGGTGCCGACGCCGCGCTTGCGCTGTTCGGTCTGGAGAAGGCGGCCTATGAAGTGGCCTATGAAGCCGAAAATCGCCCCACGTGGCTGCCCGTGCCGTTGCACGGTTTGTATGGGTTATTGACGGGGCTTAAACCCTTTTCCGATCTTGGTGGAGAGTAGTCATGAGTTTCTCGAACAAGGAACAGGGTCACGCTAAAGAAGCGTTACTGCCGTCGGCGAAAGACATCGACGCGCTGGTACGTGCGGAACACCCGGATCCATTTTCCATTCTTGGCCCGCACGGCGATGGCGCTGGCGGGCAGTTCATTCGAGCCTATCTACCCGGTGCGCTAAGCGTTGCCGTGCTGGCCAAGGACAGCGATGAAGAACTCGGCGCGCTGGAGCAAACCGAGACGCCAGGGCTGTTTGTTGGCCACTTCAACGTGGAGCGGCACTATCGCTTGCGCACCCGTTGGGCCGGTGGTGAGCAGGTTGCCGAGGATCCTTACAGCTTCGGGCAGTTGCTTGGCGAAATGGATTTGTATCTGTTCGCCGAAGGCAATCACCGTGACCTCAGTGCCTGCCTCGGCGCACAACTGAAAACGGTTGATGGCGTCGACGGTGTACGTTTCGCAGTGTGGGCGCCGAATGCGCGGCGGGTCTCGGTGGTCGGTGATTTCAACGTCTGGGACGGTCGCCGCCACCCAATGCGCCTGCGCCATCCTTCCGGGGTCTGGGAATTGTTTATCCCGCGCCTGCAAGCGGGGGAGCTGTACAAATACGAGATACTGGGTGCTCACGGGATTCTGCCGCTCAAGGCTGACCCGATGGCGCTGGCCACCAGCCTGCCGCCGGACACCGCGTCGAAAGTCGCCGCGCCATTGCAGGTCAATTGGCAGGATCAGGACTGGATGAACAGCCGCCGCGAGCGGCAGAAACATGCGGCGCCGCTGTCAATCTACGAGCTGCATGCTGGGTCGTGGCAATGCGAGCTGGATGATCTCGGTGAAGTGGCGCGCCAGTACAGCTGGCCGGAACTGGCTGAACGGCTGATTCCGTACGTCAAGGAACTGGGTTTCACCCACATAGAACTGATGCCGATCATGGAGCATCCATTCGGTGGCTCGTGGGGCTATCAACTGCTCTCGCAGTTCGCCCCGAGCGCGCGTTATGGCACCCCGGAACAGTTCGGCGAATTCGTCGATGCCTGCCACCGCGCCGAGATCGGGGTGATCCTCGATTGGGTGCCGGCGCACTTTCCAACCGATACCCACGGTCTGGCCCAGTTCGACGGCACGGCGCTGTACGAATACGCCAATCCGCTGGAAGGTTTCCATCAGGATTGGGACACGCTGATCTACAACCTCGGGCGCACCGAAGTACATGGCTACATGCTTGCCTCGGCGCTGCATTGGTTGAAGCATTTTCACATCGACGGTCTGCGCGTCGATGCAGTGGCCTCGATGCTTTATCGCGACTATTCGCGCAAGGCTGGCGAATGGGTGCCGAACCGCCATGGCGGACGTGAAAACCTGGAAGCAATCGACTTCCTGCGCCACTTGAACGATGTTGTTGAGCTCGAAGCTCCGGGTGCCTTGGTGATCGCCGAGGAGTCCACCGCGTGGCCGGGCGTCAGCCAGAGTACACAGCAGGGCGGCCTGGGCTTTGCCTATAAATGGAACATGGGCTGGATGCACGATTCGCTGCATTACATTCAGCAGGATCCGGTCTACCGCGCCCATCATCACAACGAGCTGAGTTTTGGTCTGGTTTACGCATGGTCCGAGCGCTTCATCCTGCCGATTTCCCATGATGAAGTGGTGCACGGCAAGCATTCGCTGATCGACAAGATGCCCGGCGACCGCTGGCAGAAGTTCGCCAACCTGCGCGCCTACCTGAGTTTCATGTGGACCCATCCGGGCAAGAAGCTGCTGTTCATGGGTTGCGAGTTTGGTCAGTGGCGCGAGTGGAATCATGATCAACAGCTCGACTGGTATCTGCTGCAGTATTCCGAGCACAAAGGCGTGCAGAAACTCATCGGCGACCTCAATCGCTTGTATCGCGAAGTGCCGGCGCTGCACGATCAGGATGACGCGCCGCAGGGTTTTCAGTGGCTGATCGGTGACGATGCGATCAACAGCGTTTATGCCTGGTTGCGTTGGAGCAAGGACGGCGAGCCCGTTTTGGTAGTAGCCAACTTCACGCCGGTGCCGCGTCAGGCGTATCGGGTTGGCGTGCCGTTTGCGGGGCGCTGGACCGAGCTGCTCAACAGCGACGCCGACACCTACGCCGGTTCCAACTATGGCAACGGCGGCGGGGCGTTTACCGAAGAAGTGCCGAGCCACGGCCAGGCGATGTCACTGGAGCTGAACCTGCCGCCGCTGGCGGTGTTGATCTTGCGACCGCAGGGCTAGCCAGGCGCCGCATAACCTGTGGGAGCGGGCTTGCCCGCGATGAGGGCGTGACATTCAACATCACTGTTGCATGATCCAGCGCTATCGCTGGCAAGCCAGCTCCCACAGGGATCTACGGTGGTCCGAAGATCACCAACGCATCCGCACACCCAAACTGCCTATCAGCCCATTCAAATCATTGTCATCGACGTCACTGCTGTAATCGGCGCTGACATACAGGCTGACCACGGGTGTCACCCGCGCCACCAGTCCCAGTCCCAATTCCACAGTTGATGACTTGCGACTACTGCTGATCTTGTCGACCTGGTCCAGGGTCACCGTGCTGCCGGTATACACCGTGTGCCACAGGTTGGTCCGCACATAGGGTTCGACCGGCAAACCGTTCAAGTCATAACTGCCTTTCAACCGTGCGCCGACGCGACCGCTCCATGAGGTCAGGTCGCTTGACGACGCATTGCCCGAGCCTGCTGACGGTGTGTCGAGGGTGATGCGTTGATTGATCAGTTGCGCCTGCGGTTCGACCACCCAGTTTTCGCTCAAGCCAATCGGGTAGCCGCCCTCGACCGAGAAGGTGATCGCGCTGCCTTCGGTGGCTTGCCGCGCACCTTGTTGATTGCGGCTGAAACCACTGACTCGCCCACCGCTGGCCGAGAGGTCGACGTGCCAGCCTTGCGCCCCCGTCAGGCTGTAATAGGCGCCGAGGCTCTGGCCCTCCAGATTCAGGGTGGCGGTGGACGGGTCGGCGAGGGCACGACTGGTGAGCGGACCGTTGCCGTTGGCTTGAATCTGGTTGACGCCGCCAATCAAACCGATGGTCTGGGTGGCGCCGCTGCCGCTTTGCAGTGTCAGGATTGCAGGACCTTTTGAATGGCCACCGCCGGGTACTGCGAAACCTGATGACAGCACGTCGATTTGCGCCTGGCGGGAGCTTTGGCCGTAGAACCGCTCCCAGGCTCCGGGCGCGAGGTCTTCGGTGATCAGACGGGAGTCTTGCAAGTCAGGGCGCTGGCTGAAGCGTTGCGGCTCCGGGGTGATCACCGTCGCGGGCAAGGTCATCACCGGGACGTTCTCTCGATACCAAGGGGACGTTTCATCCGCCGCAGAACCGGCCTGCGCCTCCATGGATGAGCACAGCAAGATAGAACTCGACACTGTGCAAAAAGTGATTTTGATCTCGTGTGGGGTGATTGACGTTTTCATGGAGGTCTACCTTGCGGGCGCATGCGGCATCTCGATGTGGCGCCTCTCCTACCCCGAACGAGGGGCGACCGAATGGAGCGAGGCAAACCGTGGGCGCTCGATTTCGCGAGAGTCCGAAGGCTTGCCCCGGTTAGGATTCCGGGGGTAGTAAGGTAGAGATAAGAAGAGTGAAGGGCGGGCGTCAAGAAATTGAACGATGAGCGGTAGTGGCAAATTGTCCGACGCAAGCGTTTGTTTTTCTGCACATAACTAAGTGGTTGTTTGCATGGAAAAACGTAACGAAAGCGCCGGCCCAGAGCATTTTCTTACCGACGGAAGGTTCACCAGCTAATGCGGATCCCGATGTTTCCCGACATGCCGCGCAAGTCATTGCTGTCAATATTGCGGCTGTAATCGGTGCTGGCGTAGACACTCACTGCGCGGTCGAGGGTCAGCACCACACCGAGCCCTACATCCGCTGTTGAGGATTTTTGCTCGGTGCTGATCACATCACTGTCGTCGAAAGTCACCGAATCGGTGCCGGAGAACGTATGCCACAGGTTGGCACGCAGATACGGCTCCAGCGGCATACCGCTGACCTGATAGCGACCCTTGAGTCGCGTGCCGAGGCGACTGGTCCAGGCGTCGTCGGAGTCGAACGACACCCGGGAAATACCATCGTCCTGGCTGTCGAGGGAGATTTTCTGGTGGATGACTTGCACCTGCGGCTCGACTACCCAGGTGTCGTTGAGCGCAAAGGGATAACCGGCTTCCGCCGAGAGCGTCAGCGCATGTCCGCGGTTGTCTAGTTCGACACCGCGGTCGGAATGACTGTCGCCGTCGAAGCGGGTGCCCATCACCACCGTGTCGATGTACCAGCCATACGGATCAGTCAGCGTCCAGTACAAGCCATAACTGTCGCCTTCAAGTTTGACCTTGCCGGCGCTGTTGTCCTGAAAACCTTCGTTGAAGCCGTCGACATCACCTTGCAAGCGGCTATGGCCAACGAAGAAACCGAGACGTTGGGTCTGGCCACCCGAGGTCAGCGAACTGTACAGGTCGTTGCCAACCTGAAAACCATTGAGTGAGCCGTCCAGGCGCGGCGTGACGGTGCCGGCCCAGGTCTGATCGAGGTTTTTGCCATAAACCCGACCCCAACCTGCACCGAAGGCGCCGGTCTCGCTGAGCAAGCGCTGATCGCCCTGACGATCATGGAATGTGCCCAGTGCGTTGAGCGTCAACTGCGCCGCAGCGGGTGGCAGCACCGACCAGGTCGGGACTTCCGGACGATAGAGAGGAATCGGCTCGGCGCCCGGCACAGCCGCCGGCAGGACAGGCAGTACCGCCAGTGCCGGGTTAGGCGCAGGTTCGCCGGGTTCGCCAGTTGAGCTGGCAATAGGCGTGATGGCCGCCGCGACGGGGGTGGCCACTACCGGAACCAGAATCGGCGGCAACGCTGGATCGGGATTCGGCACGCTGATCACCTGCGGCGCAACCACGGCTGAGCGCAAGTACCAACTGTTCTGCGTACCGGCAGTCACGCCGCCCTTGAACAAGTAGTAATCGTAGGCGCCGGCAGACACCGGGCCACTGAGGGTGAACGCGTTATCGGTACTGACCGTGCTGCCCTGCGCCTGCACCAGTTGGATGCCGTTGGCCTGGGTCAGTGCGCCGAGTCCGCCGACGTTGCTGACGCTGATCACCGTGGCACCGCCGAGGCTGCCGTCGTTGACCACCAGTTTGTCACTCGGCGAATCATCGCCAGCCACCACACTTTGCAACAGTAACTGACCGCTGTTGCCGACATAGTTGCCCTGAACCGTGAGCGTGTCGTCGGTGCGGCTGGTGTTGCGGGTGAGGTCAATGGTGCCAGCGTTATTGAACGTCACTGCTTGCCCGGCCACTGCGGGAGCGACAGCCCCTTGCGTCGCGAGCACAACGCTGCTCGCATCGACATTGAGCACGCCACTGCCGGTTCCGGCGTCGCCCAGTACCAGGCTGCTCGAGCCCAGATCCAGTTGCGAACGGTTACTCAGGTTGACGGTTTCCCAGTTGATAAACCGCGCGGGCAGGGCTGTGCGCGTATTGTCGAAAGTCAGCACATCGGTACCGACACCGCCATTGACGCTGGGAGTCAGCGCGAGAATGCTGTCGTCAAGGTTGCGCAATGTGGCGCTGTCATTGCCGACGTCCATAAGGATTGCCGAGCGGATAATGCCACCGCCGTCCCACAGCAAGGTGTCATTGCCAGTACTGGCGCGGATCTCGCCGCCGATTTCGCCACCGGTCACGGTGATGCTGTCGTTGCCGCCGCTGACACTGACATTGCCCCCAACGCGCCCGCCGGAGACGATGATGGTGTCGGTGTCAAAACCAGTCACCAGGTTGCCGATAATCTGCCCGCCGGACAGATCGAAAATATTTTTGTCGAGCTTCATGTCGACCCGGCCGATGCTGCCGCCGGTCATGCGCGCGACATCGCCGTCCTCGAAAGCACCGACGATGGTACCGCCGGTCATCAGGAGGGTGTCGCGACCGTCGCCCTGAGCCAAAGAGCCTATCGAACCGCCGGACATCACGAAATCATCAATGCCATTGCCTTGGCTGACGGCGCCGGTGATGACGCCGGAGTGTATGTCGACGCGGTCGGCACCATCGCCGAAGGTCACGCTGCCGTTGATCCGGCCTGTGCCATTGGTGGGGAGAGTCAGGCTGTTGTTGCCCGCAAGGTCGGTCAGTGAACCGCTGGTGCCGCTGTCACAGGTGAAGGTGTCGTTACCGGCGCCGGGCGTCAACACGCAGGCGGACCAGGCCGGCGGGCTGACGAGCAGCAGGAAGGAGGCGGGCAGCAGTAAAGTCTGTGGCAAAGCCTTCAAAGAATTTATAGATCGCATGTTGGCAATTTCCATGGAGGAACCAGTGGGTATTAATCCTTGGATGGGTGCCTGATCTAAAAAACCTCTGAACTGCTGATGAACTACGTGAGATCTGAACCCTAACGTTATGAAAGTGCTGTCCTTGGCCTTTACAGGTGTAGAAGGTTTTCCCGGCGTCGGACAGCATGTCTGACGAACGGTCCTGCACAATGTAATGCTACAGATGTACTTCAACCGCCAGCGGCAGGTGATCCGACAGGTGCGTCCAGGGCTTGTTGCCAAGGATTTGAGGGTCATGACTGCTGGCGTTACGCAGGTAGATCCGGTCCAGACGCAACAAAGGAAACCGTGCCGGATACGTCTTGGCCGGGCGACCGTGGTGGCGCTCAAAGGCTTCGTGCAGATAATCACGACGGGCGAGGGCGGCGTTGCCGTGCAACTGCCAATCGTTGAAGTCGCCAGCGATAATCACCGGTGCGTCGTCCGGAAGGGATTCGAGCAACTGGCAGAGCAGTTGCAACTGCAATTGACGATGGCTTTCGAGCAGACTCAAGTGCACGCAGATCGCGTGCACTTCAGCGTGCCCCGGCACATCCAGCACACAGTGCAAGAGGCCACGGCGTTCGGGGCCGGTGATCGAGACGTCGAGGTTGCGGTATTCGCGGATCGGGTATTTCGACAGCAACGCATTGCCGTGATGGCCGTCGGGATAGACCGCGTTGCGCCCGTAGGCGAAATCGCTCCACATGCTGTCGGCGAGAAATTCGTATTGCGACGTTTGCGGCCATTCGTTGTAGCGGTTCGAATGCCGCTCGTGTTCACCCACCACTTCCTGCAAAAACACCAGATCGGCCGAAGTGCTGCGTACCGCTTCACGCAATTCCGGCAGGATGAAACGCCGGTTGAACGCGGTAAAACCCTTGTGGGTATTGACCGTCAGCACCCGCAGACGATGAATGGCGGGTGCGTCGACGAGGTGAGGCTGGGGATCGCTGGACACGGTTACTCCTCTGAATCCTGAGTGCCTGTTCATGCGACTGATGGGTGGGGGCGGCAGTTCCGTCGGAATGCGCACACCCACCGGTGGAGTTGCCCCATTCTGTTGCGAGGGGGATGTGCCGAGGGTTAGCCCGGCAATTCCAGATTATCCAGCACGCGATTCACCGCCAACTCTTCCAGCATGATCAGTTGCGCAATCCCCAACAGCGTCCGGCGCTGTGACGCTGGCACCCGCACTTTTATCGGCCTTCCCTTTTCCACAGCCATCGTGCAGCAGTATCCCCGCCGTACCCGGGGAAGGTGCGGGCGTCGGGTGACGGAACTCCGGATTGGTGGCGAAGAGGGGGGGGGCAGGGCGGTTTATGTGTGTCGTAGCGGACGTAATCCGCTACGACAGCTCGCTCATTTGAATTTCCAGGAGTGGGTATTCAAATCCTTATAGCCACGAGACATCCCATAAGTTGTCGTCTTGAAAATTGCAGATGTATATGCGCTGGCCGTCCTTGCTGAAGGCTACTGCGGAAGGCTTGCGGCCAGCAGGGATGGGGCGAGCATCCAGTGTGTTGGTATCGAATATCGTGGCTTCGTTATTATTTTCAGGCCCGAGACCACACAAGTGTTTTCCATCTGGTGTGATTGCTAACTTTGTTATTTTTAACTTGGTTGGTATGCGGCGTGTAACCTTATTTGTGCGGGTGCTGATTTCGATTAATTCATTTGAATAGTTCCTTGCAACATATAAGAATTCCCAGTCAGGGCTTGCGACCATGTCTGAAGAGTGGTCTCCCGTGTCAATAACGTCAATAAGTCTCAAAGTGCTGGTATCAATTACGCCAACTCCTCCTTTCGTAGCACCTATGTCATTTCGGCTTGTAACATAAACTAGACTGCCTTCTGGATTTATAAGGGTTTTACCCAGGTTATATCCCAAGTCTATCGTTCGGATAGTCTGGCCGTCGGCAATATTAATTACTTCCAGTTTTCCAGGGGGGCTGTCGCTGTGAGTGATTGCGCAATAGAATCGGGTGTTGTCAGGGCTTAAAGACAATGATATAGGGACGTGCTTGCGAGTGTAGGTCCGTACGAGTGTCAAGTCAGTTGTATCGTACTCGGCGATGAAGTTTGTCGCACAAACGTAGATTCGCCTGCCGTCTGGGGAGAGTACTGCACTAATGACATAGCCCGGGACCACAGATTTCGTTATTGTCTGTGTCGCGAGATTGATCAGGTTCAGCGATCTATTGCCTGTATAATATGGATCTCCATAACAGCCTACATGGGCGAATGTTCCATCGGGACTGACCGTGATGTACTGTGGATCTTGAATGTGTGTGATTTTCAGTTTGTCTTCCACGGTGAACGTCCGGACTGCCGACTCTGCGCCCGAGCCGTACAAGGCCTTGGCTTTGAAACTGTGCGCGGCCACGCTAAGTTCGTTAACGGCCAGTTCCCAGACGCCGGTGGTCGCATGAACTACGGGCTGCCCCTTGGGCGTGGCGCCGTCGAACACTTCAACCTTCTGGCCTTTGGCCGCAGTGCCAGTCAGGGTGACGGAGGTTTCGACGGTAGTGGCACCCTCGGGAATTTCATCCCCGCTCGGCGAGCCTTTGACGGACGTAATTTGCGGCTTCACATCCTCCACAGCCTTGATGGTATAGGTGCGCACCGGGAACGTTACCGCTTTGCTTTTATCGGAACTGCGATCAATGCGTGTTTTTGCGCCGGGGACCAGCGTGGAGAGGTCCAGTTCGGGGATGCCGAGTTCCTTTAAGGTCGGGGGGCTGTTTTCGGGCAGGTCGTTGGCGGACATGGGTGAGGTACTCCGGTCGGTTAGGGACCGGAGTCATTACGCGCTGAATGGGAGGATTGCGCACCTGTCAGATCTGACAGGTGCCGACGAATGGTCATTCGCGCGCGAGTGATAAGTCAGACGAAAACAATCTCATACGGCAATCGCATCCGCTCAAGAATCACCGGTGGCAGCATCGGTGCGATGCCGAGTGCCGGTTCGCCCTTGAGCTGGCTGGCATAAGCGTGGGTGGCGTGGCTTTTGCGGGCGACAGTCCAGGTGTCGAGGCGTAGTTTTCTCGCTCGCTGCCAGGGGATCAATTATCGTGCAGCAGTATCCCCGCCGTACCCGGGGAAGGTGCGGGCGTCGGGTGACGGAACTCCGGATTGGTGGCGAAGAGGGGGGGCGTGCAGGGCGGTTTATGTGTGTCGTAGCGGACGTAATCCGCTACGACAGCTCGCTCATTTGAATTTCCAGGAGTGGGTATTCAAATCCTTATAGCCACGAGACATCCCATAAGTTGTCGTCTTGATAATTGCAGATGTATACGCGCTGGCCGTCCTTGCTGAAGGCTACTGCGGAAGGCTTGCGGCCAGCAGGGATGGGGCGAGCATCCAGTGTGTTGGTATCGAATATCGTGGCTTCGTTATTATTTTCACGCCCGAGACCACACAAGTGTTTTCCATCTGGTGTGATTGCTAACTTTGTTATTTTTAACTTGGTTGGTATGCGGCGTGTAACCTTGTTTGTGCGGGTGCTGATTTCGATTAATTCATTGTAATACTCCCTTGTAACATATAAGAATTCCCAGTCAGGGCTTGCGACCATGTCTGAAGAGTTGTCTCCCGTGTCTATAACGTCAATAAGTCTCAAAGTGCTGGTATCAATTACGCCAACTCCTCCTTGCGTAGCACCTATGTCATTTTGGCTTATAACATAAACTAGACTGCCTTCGGGGTTTATAAGGGTTTTACCCAAGTTATATCCCACGTCTATTGTTTGGATAGTCTGGCCGTCGGCAATATTAATTACTTCCAGTTTTCCAGGGGGTTCACCGCTGATGTGATCGGTTGCGCAATAGAATCGGGTGTTGTCAGGGCTTAAAGACAATGATTTAGCGTGATGCCTGCGAGTGTAGGTCCGTTCGAGTGTCAAGTCAGTTGCATCATACCCGACGATATTGCCCGCACAAACGTAGACTCGCCTGCCGTCTGGGGAGAGTACTGCACTAATGTGATAGCCAAAGTAGTCCGGGACCACAGATTTCGTTATTGTCTGTGTCGCGAGATTGATCAGGTCCAGCGATCTATCACCTGTACGAAATGGCCATTCATAACAGCATACATAGGCGAATGTTCCATCGGGACTGACCGTCATGTACTGTGGATCTTGAATGTGTGTGATTTTCAGTTTGTCTGCCACGGTGAACGTCCGGATTGCCGACTCTGTGCCCGAGCCGTACAAGGCCTTGGCTTTGAAACTGTGCGCGGCCACGCTAAGTTCGTTAACGGCCAGTTCCCAGACGCCGGTGGTCGCATGAACTACGGGCTGCCCCTTGGACGTCGTGCCGTCGAACACTTCAACTTTCTGGCCCTTGGCCGCAGTGCCAGTCAGTGTGACGGCGGTTTCTACGGTAGTGCCACCCTCGGGAATTTCATCCCCGCTCGGCGAGCCTTTGACGGATGTAATTTGCGGCTTCACATCCTCCACAGCCTTGATGGTATAGGTGCGCACCGGGAACGTTACCGCTTTGCTTTTATCGGAACTGCGATCAATGCGTGTTTTTGCGTCGGGGACCAGCGTGGAGAGGTCCAGTTAGGGGATGTCGAGTTCCTTTAAGGTCGGGTTGCTGTTTTCGGGCAGGTCGTTGGCGGACATGGGTGAGGTACTCCGGTCGGTTAGGGACCGGAGTCATTACGCGCTGAATGGGAGGATTGCGCACCTGTCAGATCTGACAGGTGCCGACGAATGGTCATTCGCGCGCGAGTGATAAGTCAGACGAAAACAATCTCATACGGCAATCGCATCCGCTCAAGAATCACCGGTGGCAGCATCGGTGCGATGCCGAGTGCCGGTTCGCCCTTGAGCTGGCTGGCATAAGCGTGGGTGGCGTGGCTTTTGCGGGCGACCGTCCAGGTGTCGAGGCGCAGTTTTCTAGCTCGCTGCCAGGGGATCAATTGCTGGTCGCGCTCTGGCCAATGCCATGCCCAGACGGGTACGTCGTGGAAGGTCGCCCCGGCCAGTTCTGCGGCTTCGGCGGCGGCGCGACCGACTGCCTCATGGTCATTGTTGCCGTCGCCGCGCCAAGTGCTGAACACCACGTCGCCGTGCCGCAGGTAACGGCCGATGAACTCGGTCAACTGGCTGTGCTGATCGCTCAGGGCGTTGTCGGTGAAGCCACCGCGCACCCATTTCAGGCTGTGCATCGGCAAGCCGAGGCGGCGCAGGGCTTCGACGCTTTCCTGCGGGCGGAATACACTCAGGCGTTTTTCCGACCATTGTTGCGAACCGGGATGGCTGGCGCTGCCATCGGTGATCGAGAGCAATTGCAGTGGATGGCCCAGGCTTGAAAGTAATTGCAGCAGGCCGCCGCAGGTCACGACTTCGTCGCCGGGATGCGGCGCAATGATCACCGCGCGTGCGCCAGTGGGTACCAGGCTGCGGGTGTTGATGACGGGGATGTTGTCGAGTTGCGCCGCGCTATTCCAGATTTGCGCCGACGAAGGACCTTCAGTTAGCGATAACGGTTTCATGGGTGTGACGTCCTTGTTTGTCTCGCCCTCGATCGCGCTCACCGTCATGAAATCCGACGTGGTCGACCCCTGAAGGCTGGTTGATTGCCTGGCAGCGCTCCGAATCCTGGATTGCCGCGCACAGGAGTATTGCCCATGAATTCAGATTCGTCGCGTCACAGATCAATCTGATCCGGTTTTTTTGCGTCCAACTGTGCCAGATGACGCAGATAGTCGCCAAAGCCGCCGCGGGCCCGACTGTCCAGGCGAGCGCTGGTGTGAACCTGCGGGCGATGACTCCAGGCGATATTGGCGCCGACCAGTTCCAGCTCCCGGACCAGTTGCACATCTTCGTCGCACGCCAGCGGTTTAAAGCCTCCGGCCCATCGATAGGCGTCAGCACTGATGCCCAGATTGGCGCCGTGGATATGCCGATGACCATCGCAGGCCCGATAGTTTCGGTGATAGTGGATTTGCGCCGCTTCATCGAACGACTCATGCCAGCGCTCAACGGTGACCGTGCCGCACACCGCGTCCGCGCCCAGCCCGAGTTGAGCCACCAGCCAGTCATCGGCGACCCGGCTGTCAGCATCCGAGCAGGAGATCCAGCGCGCGCCGCGCTCCAGTAACAGTTGGGCTCCGGCGGCGCGGGCCTGGCCGACGTTGCGGGCCTCGATGTGCAGACTCTGCACTGGATAGCGGCTGACGATTTGCGCCGAGCGATCAGTGCAGCTGTCGAGCACCACCAGCACTTCGACTCGCTCACCAGCGAGCAAACCGTGCTGGCTGGCGCGTATGGCCGCACTCAGGCATTCGTCGAGCAGGTCTTCTTCGTTGTGCGCCGGGATCAGAATGCCAATCATCGCAAGCCCTCCAATGCCGCCACCGAGCGCGGTTCGCGGCTCCACACCTCGAGAATGAAGTCCGACTCCTGGTGCAGCGCCACACGCGGCAGCCGCAATTGTTCGTGAATCAGATCGTGAACCTGCCGTGCGTTCAGCGGGCAGCCTTCAATGGGCGGGCGCCAGTGACAGGCCAGCAATTGCCCGTCGGCCGTCAGTGAATCGCTGATCCGACGGATCACCTCTGTCAGATCACTGCCATCGAGGTAGTAGCCGATTTCGCTAAATACAATCAGGTCGAATTTTTCCTCCGGCCAGTCGCCGGGCAAGCGGCTCTGGCGGACTTCGGCGTGATCAAACAAGCCCAATCGGGTTTTCGCCAGTTTCACCGCAGCACTCGCCGTGTCACAGCACAACAGTCGGTCACAACGGCTGGCCAGTTCTGCGCTCAACTCGCCATTGGCACAGCCCGGTTCGAAAATCGCCCGATAGTGCGCTCGAGGCAACGCCGCGAGGGTAATCGCGCGTTTGCGCTGTTCGTACCAGCGTTCGCGGAAAGCCCAAGGGTCATCGTTATCTGCGAACAGGCCTTCGAAATATCGATCCTCGACGCTCATAAAAACACCACTTCGAAGGGTTGGAGTAGACGCTCGAGAATATGCGGCGCCAGGACCGGGGCGAGTGCGGCGGCGGGATCACCTTCCAGTTGACTGGCAAAGGCGTGCACTGCGTGGCGTTTGCGTGCGACTTGTTCAGGCGTCAGCAGAATCTTGCGTGCTCGTTGCCACGGCACGACCGCGTCTTCGGGGGTTGCCCAGTGCCACGTCCACACGGGCAGTTCGTGGCAGCTTGCCCCGACCCTGCGCGCAGCGTCGGCACTGGCGCGGCCGACGGCTTCGTGGTCGCAATGGCCGTCTTCACGCCAAGTGGTAAACACCACATCGCTGGGACGTAGATAGCGCTCGATAAAGTCGCTCAATGCAGACTCCTGAGCGGCCACCTGGGTGTCGGCGAAACCACCGCGCAGCCATTTCAGTTGATGCATCTGCATGCCGAGCCGGCGCAAGGCTTCGGCGGACTCTTGCGGACGAATCACGCTTAAACGCTCCACCGGCCAGCGCTCCGAGCCGGGGTGACTGGCGCAGCCGTCGGTGACCGAGATCAGTTGCACTGGACGGTCGGCGGCGGCGAGCAGTTGCAACATGCCGCCGCAGCCCAGCACTTCATCGTCCGGGTGCGGTGCAATGATCACCGCCCGGGCGCCCGCAGGCACAAGCTTGAGAATATCGATGCTGTCCAGTTCCGCCAGATGCCGCGAGTTCTGCCATTGCTGCAGGGACGTGCCGTGACCCACGATCGGATTGTCTTTCTGCGCGGCGTTCATAGCGACCAGGCCTCGGCAGATTGCGCGGCAACTATTTGGCCGAGGGCGGCGAGGTCGCGTTCGGCGTGGCTTTGTCGCAGGAACACGGGCAAGTCGGCGATGAGGCGGGCGAAATGCCGATCCTTGCAATACGGTCCGGCGCCCAGCGCGCGGCCAGCTTCGCGAATCACCTGCTCAGCCGACTGTTCGACCACGGCGCGGGCGCGACGGGCCAGGAGTTCGGCGTTCTCTTCCGGATGCGCATCGATGTGCAAGGCGCTGAAACGCAACACATCAGCGGCCGCCTGCAACGCCGTATCGACTGCGCCGAGGTGGGCGAGGGCGTGGGGTTCCTGTCGTTGCGTGCACTGTTGGCGCAACACTTCGGCAATCTGCCGTGCCGCGCCATACCAGCAGGCGGCGATGCCGATCCCGCCCTGCCAAAACCCCGGACGTTGCAGGTAGTCGCCAGGATTACCAATGGCCTGGGCTTCGGCGCCGTCGAACAACACTTCGACGCTACCGGTAGCGCCCATGCCAACCGCTTGCCAGCCCTGATCGGTGACGGTCACGCCCGGTTGATCGAGTGCGACCGCAACCAGTTGCTGTTGATCATCGGCGTCCCACGCAGTAAGCAGCGCATGGCTGAGAACGGCGGCGCCAGAACACCAGGCCTTGCGTCCATGCAACGTGACCAAGTGCCCGGCGGGTCTCACTTGCACCCGCGCCTGCGGCGGTTCTGCCGCCCACATGCCCCACGTGCTGCCTGGCGTTGGCGAACCGCCCAGTTGCTCAATGATAGCCAGCGCGTCGGTGTGGCCTTCATAGAGTTTGCACAGCCCCAGATCGTGGCCGCTGACATTGGCCAGATGCTGCCACCGCTGCAGCGTGTGACCGCTGCCCGGCAGCGGCAAGCGGTCGAGCCCTGCCTCGACCATCGCCCGCAAGCAACCACCCAGCGCTAAGGTATCGCTGTAGTCTGGGGGGCGGCGGGCGAGGTAGTTTTGCAAGTCCATATCAATCTTCTTCATCACGTTGCAGTTCAAACAGCAGCAGCGAACGCCCGGTGACCGAGTACTCGTGGCCGAAGTCGAATCGTTCCTGACCACGGATCGACGGCTGATTGGTGTCGATCATGCACGTCCAGAAACTGCCCTCAGGCACTTCCGGCAAGGTGAAGTTGACGACGTCGTGGTGGGCGTTGACCACCAGCAGCAGGGTCGCATCGGCGCCCTTGCGGCGGATGCCGGTTTCCTGCGCGCGGCCATCGAGCAGCATGCCCAGACAACGGTTATTGGCGTCGTGCCAATGTTCGGTGGTCATCTCGGTGGCATCGGGTGCCAGCCAGGTCACGTCCTTGACGCCGATGTCTTCGTTGTATTCGCCAACCAGGAAACGGCCACGGCGCAGGATCGGGTAAGCAAGGCGCAACTTGATCAGGCGTTTGACGAATTTCAGCAGGGCTTTGCCGTCCTCGCTCAGGTCCCAATTGACCCAGCCGATTTCACTGTCCTGGCAATATGCGTTGTTGTTGCCGTCTTGAGTCCGCGCGAATTCGTCACCGGCGACGATCATCGGGGTGCCTTGGGACAGCAGCAGGGTGGCGAAGAAGTTGCGCATCTGCCGATGGCGCAGGGCATTGATCTCGGGATCGTCGGTCGGGCCTTCGACGCCATGGTTCCACGACAGGTTGTTGTTGCTGCCGTCCTGATTGTTCTCGTCGTTGGCCTCGTTGTGCTTGTCGTTGTACGACACCAGATCATTGAGGGTGAAGCCGTCGTGGGCGGTGATGAAGTTCACCGACGAATACGGCCGCCGTCCACGCTGGTTGAACATCTCGCCGGATGCGGTCATGCGGGCGGCGAAGTCGGCTACCTGGCCGTCGTCACCTTTCCAGAACGCACGCACGGTGTCGCGGAACTTGTCGTTCCACTCGACCCAGCCCGGCGGGAAGTTACCGACCTGATAACCACCGGGGCCGCAGTCCCAAGGCTCGGCGATCATTTTCACCTGACGCAGCACGGGGTCCTGACGGCAGGCCACGAGGAAGCTGTGACGCTCGTCAAACCCGTCGTGATAGCGACCGAGAATGGTCGCCAGGTCGAAGCGGAAACCGTCGACATGCATCTCACTGGCCCAGTAACGCAGCGAGTCGGTGACCATTTGCAGCACGCAAGGGTGACTCAGGTCCAGGGTGTTGCCGGTGCCGGAATCGTTGATGTAATAGCGTTTGTCATCCGGCATCAGGCGGTAGTACGACGCGTTGTCGATACCGCGCATCGACAGGGTCGGGCCTTGCTCGTTGCCCTCGGCGGTGTGGTTGTAGACCACATCGAGGATGACTTCGAGGTTGGCTTCGTGCAGGTGAGCGACCATCTCCTTGAACTCGGCGATCTTGCCGCTGGCCAGATAACGCGGGTCAGGGGCGAAGAACGCGATGCTGTTGTAACCCCAGTAATTGGTCATGCCCTTGTGCAGCAGATGCTGGTCGTTGACGAAAGCGTGGATCGGCAGCAACTCCACCGACGACACCCCGACGCTGCGAATGTGCTTGAGCACATCGTCATTCATCAAACCGGCGAAGGTGCCGCGCACATTTTCCGGCACCGATGGGTGCCGCATGCTGATGCCGCGCACATGGGTCTCATAGATGATGGTTTTGTCCCACGGCACGCTGACGCGCTGATCGTTGCCCCAGGTGTGCGCCGGATCGATGACCTTGCACTTGGGTACAAATGGCGCACTGTCGCGTTCGTCGAAACTGAGGTCGGCGTCAGGGTGGCCGATGGTGTAGCCGAACAGCGCTTCCGACCATTTGAGTTCGCCAACCAATTGTTTGGCGTAGGGGTCGATCAGCAGTTTGTTGTGGTTGAAGCGGTGGCCGTTGGCGGGGTCATACGCGCCATAAACGCGGTAGCCGTAAATCATCCCCGGGTGCGCGTCGGGCAGGTAACCGTGATAGATCTCGTCGGTGTATTCCGGGAGTTCGATGCGTTCGAGTTCGACTTCGCCGGCATCATCGAAGATGCACAGTTCAACCTTGGTGGCGTTGGCGGAGAACAGGGCAAAGTTCACCCCCAAGCCATCCCAGGTCGCGCCGAGCGGGAAGGGCAGACCCTCACGAATTCTCGATGGCTCGGCGTGTGTGGCGGGCTCGGCTTTATTTGGACGGGTCATGATTGCTCCTGCAAAATTCGGGTAGTTCGTTTTACACAAGCCCCTGTGGGAGCGAGCCTGCTCGCGAAGGCGGTAGGTCAGCTAACAGCGATGTCGGATGTACCGACGTCTTCGCGAGCAGGCTCGCTCCCACAGGTGTTTGTGTGCTTTTTTCAGGGCGAGTGAGCCCTCGGTGGCGAGCACGCTCGCCACACGGTCGTTCAGTTCAATACTCGGAAGAGCGTCAGTTCGCCGGGGGCTTGCGTGCGGCTCGCGGTTTTTTCTCGGCGGCTTTTTCGCCCGGCGGGATCACCGAGGCAGCGCTTGCAGGCTTGGCCTTGGACGCCGCTTTAGGTTTTGCCGCTGCGGTTTTGCTGTCTACTGTCTTGGTGGTTGCAGACTTGCCAGCGGTTTTACTGCCGGCAGCCTTGGGCGATTTTTTCGGCGCCAGTGCTTCGGCCTCGGCCAGTTTGCGCGCCATCTCCCAGTGACGTTCTTCCTGGCCTTGCGGCTGACCTTCAGATTCCCAGATCTGATAGGCGAACTCGCGAATGCGTTTATCGTCGGTACTCATCGCAATACTCCTGAACTGAACTCACGCTTAGGTTAAGTGTTGGATATAGAGATTGACCGGGACATCCCCCAGCGCGTCGCTGACTTTCAACTCCCTGTTTTTTGTGACTGCGCGGGTTGCAAAAAGTCCCTTCAGGTTTGTGTCAGAGGCGGCGAACGGTAAAACCACTCGCGTATCGCCCCAGCGCAGCGCATCGACCTGCGGTACAGCACTGTTTTCCAGCAAGCTCGCGCAGCGAATCGGCACGATGACGATAGCTTGCAGCCCTGCATGTTCGCGGACAAAGGCGAGCACGTTGTGCGCCTGGCTGCCCAGCACCTCCAGGGCCTGATACGAGCCGCGGCGGAACAACTCGGCATGCTCGACGCGCAGGTTCAGCACCTGGGCAATCAAGGCCTGCTTGATGCGCCCGTCACGCCAATCGTGCAGCAACTCCCCGACCGGTAACGCCGCTTGCAGGGCGTGCTCGCGAGCGGCGTAATCCACCGGCCGACGATTGTCCGGATCGACCAGGCTGAAGTCCCAGAACTCGTTGCCCTGATACAAATCCGGCACTCCCGGTACGGTCATGCGCAGCAAAGTCTGCGCCAAACCGTTGAGCGCGCCGGCGGCGGCGATGCTGTTGACGGTCTTGTGCAGGGCCGCGCGCAGCAGTTCGCCTTCTTCGCCGGTGAGCAGTTTTTCGGTGAACGACTGCGCGGCGTTTTCATAGGCTTCATTGGGAGCGCTCCAACTGCTTTGCAGCTTGGCTTCGCGCAACGCTTTCTGCTGCCATTGCCAGATGCGTTTGGCGTAGTCAGCCAATCCGGCCTGATCGCCATCGTGCAGATCCAGCGGCCAACTGCCGAGCAGGGCTTGATAGAGAATCAGCTCATCGCCGGTCGACGGCATTTGATCGTCACTGCGCACCGGGCGGGCGAGGGCGCGCCACAGTTCGATCTGTTCGGCGTACCAGTGGCTGCGCTCGCTGAGAACAGCGAGGCGCGCGCGGGTGTCTTCGCCGCGTTTGTGATCGTGGGTGGCGGTGGCCAGCAGGTTGTCGGGGAACTGCTCCAGACGCTGCTGATTGATCTCGTGGAAATCGCTGACCGGTGCGCTGAACTGTTCGGTGTTGTAGCCGACGTCATTGCGCGACAACAACACGGCCGAACGATACAGCGCCGTGTCTTCCACGGCTTTGGCGGCTGCCGGTGAAG
Organism: Pseudomonas sp. MF6776; assembly: GCF_016613125.1. Taxonomy (NCBI): domain Bacteria; kingdom Pseudomonadati; phylum Pseudomonadota; class Gammaproteobacteria; order Pseudomonadales; family Pseudomonadaceae; genus Pseudomonas; species Pseudomonas sp. MF6776. The sequence continues at coordinate 164,985 of NZ_JAENSQ010000009.1, read as the reverse complement.
TCAGTTGCTGGAAGCGTACGCAAGCGTGCTTGAGGATCTTGCGTGAACGCCCGCGCGGCTTCTGCCGCCACGGCGTGCCACCGAGCCAGGCCGCGACGCAGTCGAGCACCGGCCAGTCGCCTTCGCCGAGGGTCTGCCGCGCACCGTCCATGGCCTGCTGGAAAAACACCTCATCCTGAGCGGAGCGGCCCATCGCGCTGATGTAGGTGCGATAGACCGGGAAGTGCACGATCAACGCCTGCAAGACCCGGCGGATCGAGCCGAGGGTCAGGTCGCGGGTCATCAAGTCATCGCGGGCCACTTGCAGTAACGCCTGCGCGACACTTTCGCAATCGCTGGCCAGCGAGCCGTTGAGGATCTGCTGACGCGCCAGTTGCGCCTCTTCGATGAACGCGGCAGGGCGTTCGGTGCGGCGTTGCCACAAGTCGCCCAGCACGTGCTCACCGTCGGGATCGTGTTGCAGCAGCGACAGTTGATTCATGAACTCGTAACCGGTGGTGCCATCCACCGCCCAGTCGCGGCGCGGGGTTTCGCCGGCACCGAGGATCTTCTCGATGTAGATCGGCAGATGCCGCCCCGGCGCGAGCAGATCGACACGGCGGCGCAGTTTGCGGCAATAACCACGCGGGTCGGCGAGGCCGTCGATATGGTCGATGCGCAGGCCATCCACCAAACCTTCGGCGATCAACTGGAAGATTTTGCCGTGAGTCGCTTCGAAGACCGCCGGACGCTCGACGCGCAAGCCGCCCAGTTCGTTGATGTCGAAGAAGCGCCGCCAGTTGATGTCATCCGCCGCCGTGCGCCAACTGGCCAGGCGATAACTCTGGCGTTCCAACAACTGATGCAGCTTTTGGAAACCTTCTTCGGTGGTGGAGTCGTAATGCGCCATATTGCTGTGAATGGCTGCGAGAATCTGCGGCTCGCTTTCCAATTGCCGAAGCTCTTCTTTCAGAGGAATGGCCAGCGAATGAGCATCGGTCTGGTAGCTGAGCGAGCTGAAACGGTCGGCCAGGGATTTCAGCGCTTCTTCGGATTTGAGCAGCTCGCCGTAATCGTTCGGGCAGATCGGGAAATGATGGTCATAGTGCTCGACATAAAAGCCGCCGGTTTGCGCATTGAACTGCAGCTTGAGCGTGCCCTCTTGCAGCGCGACACCGTAATCACTGCCCAGAAACGGCAACAGCAACTGGCCTTCCATCAAAGGGTCCGGCGAGTGCCACTGAATGTCGAAGAATTCGCCGTAAGGGCTCAGACGGCCCCACTCCAGCAAGTCCAGCCACCACGGATTGTCGTTGCCGCCGACCGCCATGTGGTTGGAGACGATGTCGAGGATCAGCCCCATGCCGTGTTCGCGCAGGGTACTGACCAAGCGGCGCAGCGCAGGCTCGCCACCTAGTTCCGGATTGACTTGTGTCGGGTCGACCACGTCATAGCCGTGCATCGAACCGGCGCGCGCGGCGAGCAGTGGCGAGGCATAAATGTGGCTGATGCCGAGGCGCGCAAAGTACGGCACCAGTGGCACGGCTTGTTCGAGGGTGAAGCCTTTATGAAATTGCAGTCGCAGGGTGGCGCGCAACGGTTGTATGTTCGCTTGGCTCATTGGTCACGCTCGGCAGCTTGCAGGCGCGCACACGCCAAGAGTTCCAGACGCCGTGCGGCATCCGCACCGTCAAGCAATGCTTCGCTGTTGCCGGGCAATCGCCGCGACCAGTTCGGGTGCGTGTCAATGGTGCCCGGCAGATTGGCTTGCTCGTCGATGCCCAGCGCATCCTCTAGCGGCAGCAGCACCAGCGGGGCGCGGGTATGGCCCAGGTAACGCACGGCGTCGTCGACGATTTGATCGGCTTCGTGGGATTCTTCGCGAAAATTCTGCGGGTCCTGACTCAAGGCACCGCGCAAGCCTTCACGCTCACGCTGGCGGTAGCGACGCCATTCGATTTCGCCATTGGCATCGACAAAACCCAAGCGGGCGTTCCAGTCGATATCGCGGCCATGCCACCAGCCGTTGAGCGTCGGCAGGTCGTGCGTGCTGGTAGTCGCCAGTGCGTTGTCCGGCCAGTCGAGAATCGGTTTGAAATGGGTGTTGTTCTGTTCGAACAACAGCACGCGCATGCCAAGTATGGAGCGGGCGATGAGTTTTTCCTGCAGGCCGTCGGGCACGGTACCGAGGTCTTCACCGAGGACGATGGCTTGATGGCGGTGCGACTCAAGGGTGAGCAGACGCAGCAAATCATCCACCGGGTAATACAGGTACGCACCGTCGGCCGGCGCCGATCCATTGGGAATCACCCACAACCGCTGCAGGCCCATGACATGGTCGATGCGCAGGCCGCCGGCATGGGCGAAGTTGGCACGGAGCATTTCGATGAATGCACGAAAGCCATTGCGAATCAGACCTTCGGGAGAAAATGCGGAAATCCCCCAACCCTGACCGGAACGATTGAGGATGTCGGGCGGCGCGCCAACTGTCAGCGAGGCGAGCAGCTCATCCTGAAAACTCCAGGCCTGACTGCCACCGCCATCGGCACCGACCGCCAGGTCGGCGATCAGGCCAATACCCATGCCTGCACTGCGCGCAGCGGTTTGGGCGCGTTCCAGGCAGCGGTGGATCAGCCATTGGCAAAAGGCGAAGTAGCCGATGCGCTCGGCATACTCTTCGGCGAATGCTCCGAGGGCAGCGCCACGCGGGTCGTGCCAGTGCTCGGGCCATTCGCGCCAGTCAAGGCTCTCGCCACGGGCGGCGCGCATTTCCTGAATGGCTTCAAAGCGGCAGTGGTTTTCCAGCGCATCGCCACCGGCGTGACGGAAACTGGCGAAGTCGGGGTGCAACGGATGATCGCCAGCGACAAAGCCTTCATACAAGGCTTGCAGCAGTTTTTGTTTGGCGTCGGCGGCGGCTGGCCAATCGACCAGTTTCAGGTCTTCGAGTTGCGCGAACTGCGCCGCCAGGCCTGCGCTGTCGATAGCATCGCGCAGGGCGCGTTCGCCGAGAATCGTGCCGGGCGCGGCATACAGGGAATTCAGAAACAAGCGACTGGACGGCGAATAAGGGCTGTATCGCCCGGTGTCGGCGCTGAACATCGCGTGCATCGGGCTGATCGCCAATGCATCGGCACCGCGCTCGCCGGCGACCCTGGCCAGTTCTTCCAGGGCCTGAGTATCACCGAAACCGCCGTCGCCAGCCCGACGCAGGCCATATAATTGCACGCTCAGACCCCAGGCGCGGGGGAGCGGGTTGTCGACCGCATCGCCGACACTGAAGCAGCGTTCCGGCGCCACGGCCAGCGTGAAGTACTGATCGTCAATGTGCACTTGCTGATAGCCGACCGGGACCACGCCAGGCAGCATGGCTTCGGAATCGAGTTTCAGGTTCATCCGCGAACCGTCTTCAAGGTGGATTTCACACGGCGTTTCGGGTTTGAAAAAGCGTGCCAGATCAACGCTGACGCCCACGTCACTGGTCAGCAGCGGGGGCAGATGGCGGTCTTGCTGGACTTTTTGCAATTCAAGCAGGCTGGCATCGATTTCCAGCGCCGTGCTGGCGGGGTGGCCGAGGCCGATCAGAACATTGCGCAGCACCGCCGGGGCGACTTTTTGTGGCCGCCCGTTGGCGTCAATCCAGTCGACGGCAAGGCCGGCTCGGCTGGCAAGAATTTCCAGTTGCGCATCGCTCATAGGCGCTCTCCATTCAGAGGTTGCAAGGGGGTTGCGGCCGTGAGGCTGACGAGCGCGCAATACGGTGGCAGCAGGCCTTCATCCGACACTTCGACGGCGGGCGGCTTTTGAAACAGCCACACCGCGCCGGTACGTGGAGGGTTGACCACTGCGGTATCGCTGAGGTTCAGGTCGATTCGCAGCTCACTGCCATCGCCCAAACGCCAACGCGCACTGACGGCCGCATAACCCAGCATTTGCGCGCCAAGGGCCTGTGTGCCACTGAGGTGCGGAATGATGTGCTGATGGCGCAATTGCAGAAGTTGCCGGTACAGCGCGAGGGTTTCCTGCTGTTGCGCGGTGCCGCCGTCTATCAGCTGTGGCTGCGAGGCGTGGAAGGTTTGCTCGGCATTGGGATCGGGAATCTGCTCGCGTTTATGCGGATCGGCGAAGGCGCTGAACGCGGCGAATTCATTGCGCCGGCCCTCGCGCACCAGCTCCGCCAGTTCGCCATGATGGCTGGTGAAAAACAGGAACGGCTGTTCGGCGGCGAACTCGTCGCCCATGAACATCAGCGGAATCATCGGCGACAACAGCAGCAACACGGTAGCGGCTTGCAAGGCTCGAGGGTCGGCCAGTTGGTGCAGGCGTTCTCCAAAGGCACGGTTGCCGATCTGGTCATGGTTCTGCAAGAAAAGCACGAAAGCGGTCGAAGGAAGATGTTCGCTCGGTTCACCCCGAGGCTCGCCATGGCGGGTGATGTGGCCCTGAAACACGAAGCCCTGGCTCAGGCAGCGCACAAGTTGCTCGGTCGGTTGCAGCGCGTAATCGGCGTAATACGCATCGGTCTCGCCGGTCAGCAGCACGTGCAGGGCGTTATGCCCATCATCGTTCCACTGCGCGTCGTAGTCCTCTTCGAGCAGGCTCGACTGGTTGAATTCGTTCTCCACGGTCAGCCAGACGTGCCGGGAAGGATCGACCTGCTGGCGGATGCGTCGCGCCAGTTCGCGCAGGAATTGCGGGTCTTCAATGGCATGCACCGCGTCCAGGCGTAACCCGTCGAAGCGGTATTCCAGCAGCCACATCAAAGCGTTTTCGATAAAAAAATCACGGATTTCCAGGCGGCGGAAGTCGATCCCGGCGCCCCACGGCGTGTGCTTGTCCTCGCGGAAAAAGCCTTTGGCATAGCGGTTGAGATAATTGCCGTCGGGGCCGAAGTGGTTGTAGACCACGTCGAGAATCACCGCCAGACCATGGCCGTGGGCGGTATCGATCAGGTGTTTGAGCTGTTCGGGCGTGCCGTAGGACGCTTGCGGTGCGTAGTGCAAGACGCCGTCGTAGCCCCAATTGCGATCGCCGGGATACTGCGCAATCGGCATCAGTTCGATAGCAGTAATGCCCATTTCGGCCAGTCGCGCAAGATGCGTTTCAACCGCCGCAAAGCCGCCGAGCGCGCCAACGTGCAGTTCGTAAATCACCGCCTCGTGCCACGGGCGACCGTGCCAGGCGAGATGTTGCCATTGATAGGCGAGAGGGTCGACCACCACACTGTGGCGATCGATGTCACCGTCCTGAGCCCTGGAGGCCGGGTCGGGCACCTCCAGTTCGCCATCAATGTTGTAACGGTAGCGAGTGCCCGCCGGACAGCGGGTCTTGACCACAAACCAGCCGTCTGCCTGAGGCAGCATCGGCAGCGACTCTCCATTGTCCAGTTCTACACTGACGTAAAACGCGTCAGGTGCCCACAGCGCAAATTGTGTGTGTTCGGCGTCCAGCTTGATCGCGCCGTGGGGCCAGTTCTCTTGGGTCCGTAACGGCATCGTTAAAAAACTCCCTGCTTATTTGTGGTGAGCCTTACCCAGTGCCTTGGCGACCAGTTTTTCGTAAAGTTCAGCGTACGGTTCGACCGCTTTGCACCAGTTGAACGGCGCAGCCATGGCGCGGCAACGCATGGCGTTGAGCAGTTCAGGGAAAGCGAAAACCTTGAACGCGCGGCTCAGCGCTTCGCGATAGCTTTCAGGCGTGGATTCGTCGAAGAGGAACCCGGTCATGCCATTTTCAATGGTGTCGGCCAGACCCCCGGTATTGCGCGCTACGGGCAGCGAACCAAAGCGTTGCGCATACATCTGGCTCAGGCCACAAGGCTCATAACGCGAAGGCATCAACAGGAAGTCGCTGCCGGCAAACATGCGGCGTGCGTCAGTTTCGTTGAAGCCGATGCGCACACCGATCTGGCCGGGGAAGCGCAACGCCAGTTCACGCATGGCCTGTTCTTCTTCCGGCTCGCCACGTCCGATGATTGCGATCTGCCCACCGTTCTGCACGATGTACTCGGAGACAGCCTCGGTCAGGTCCAGGCCTTTCTGATAAACAAGGCGCGACACCACAGCGAACAGCGGGCCAGTGGAATCTTTCAGGCCAAACAATTGGCGAACGTGCGCGGCGTTGACCGCTTTGCCTTCCCAGTCGCCGATGGCAAACGGCGCGAACAGGTGCGGGTCGGTTGCGGCATCCCAGCTTTCATCGATGCCGTTGGGAATGCCACTGAGCAAACCTTGCTGGGTTTTGGCGGCGAGAAAACCGTCGAGACCGCAGCCGAAATCCGGGGTAGTGATTTCCTGCGCGTAGGTCGCGCTGACCGTGGTGATGTGGCTCGAATAAGCCATGCCGGCCTTGAGGAACGACATCTTGCCGTAGAACTCCATGCCTTCCTGTTGCAGGGCATGGTTCGGGATGCCGAGTTCAGGGCACGAGCCCAGGCTGGTCACGCCTTGATAAGCCAGGTTGTGGATGGTGAACAGGGTTGGCGTACGCTGACCGCGCCAGTGCATGTAAGCAGGCGCCAGGCCAGCGGGCCAATCATGGGCGTGCACCAGGTCCGGGCACCAGTGAATTTGTGCGAGGTTGGCGGCGATATCGGCAGCGGCCAGGCCCAGACGTGCGAAGCGAATGTGGTTGTCCGGCCAGTCGCGGCCGTTGTTGGCGCCGTAGGGCGAGCCTTCACGCTCGTAGAGTTCAGGGCAGATCAACACGTAGATCACCAGCCCGTCGGGCATATCCATGCGTCCGATCTTGCACGGCGGCAGCGCTGCATGGCCGCCGAGTTCGCCGATGATGTGGATAGGGTTCTCGCTGTGCATCACCTGCGGGTAACCGGGGATTAACACCCGGACGTCGTGCAGATGCGCCATGGCGCGGGGCAGGGCGGCGGACACGTCACCCAGGCCGCCGGTCTTCACCAGATCGGCGATTTCCGAGGTCACGAACAATACTTTTTTCTTGTTGGGATTCTGACTGGCTACCGGTGTCAGTGTTTTGCTGCTCGGGACGTTGATCGACCGGCTGCCGGGAATGCTGACGGTGCTCGCTTCGCCTATCGACTGCTGAGCACGTTCTCCCTGAATGTCCAATGCCGCACTGATCATATGAATCTCCCGTGTTTTTGATCTGATTCTTGTCTCAAACAAACGATGTTCATGGCCAAATCCTGTGGCCGGGCGCAAACGCACCGCGCAGTGGGGAGCAAACGCTACCCAACACGCGCAAAGCAGAATGGGTGGAGAGGCCATTGCAAGGATTGCACCACTCGCTTCAGCCCTACCTTTGAGATGACCCGCCGGGCTCCGCAAAAGTTTCGACTTTTTTTCGAGTTTGTGACCGACAGTTTTTACCCCGCGAAAATGAGTCTAGGCCAGATCCTAGAGCGGGCCAGAGCAAATGGGTAAATTGTTCGACAATCGGTTACGTGGTGTTGCGAGGGTAGGGATGTGGAGGGAAACGCACCGACGAAGGGCAGGTTTTTTTGCCTGAAAGGGTCAAAACGGTGACCGGACGGTCACGTTTTCGTGCTAGCTAGGAAGGTAGGCGCACTGTTGTGGTGCGGGGAGTTTGTTGATAAGCCGATCACCTTGCCCTATGTAGGAGCCGCCGAAGGCTGCGATCTTTTGATCCTTGTTTCCGGGTTCAAAATCAAAAGATCGCAGCCTGCGGCAGCTCCTACAGGGGATCTCAGTTGAGCAGACGTATTGAGTCGCCCGCCGTCCAAGCCTGAATACCCTCGATCATTTGCGAAAAGAATTGCTGATAATTCTGCCGACTCACATACCCCACATGCGGGGTCGCCAGCACATTGTCGAGTGTGCGAAACGGGTGCAGCGCTGGCAGCGGTTCCTGATCGAACACATCCAGCGCCGCGCCGCCGAGCTGTTGTTTCTGCAAGGCCTTGATCAGCGCTGCTTCATCGACAATCGGGCCGCGGGCGGTGTTCACCAACAGAGCAGTCGACTTCATCCAGGCCAATGCCTGCGCATTGACCAGCCCACGACTGCGGTCGCTGAGCACCAGATGCACGGAAAGCACGTCCGCCTGCTCAAACAATTGTTGCTTGCTGACATAGGTCACGCCGGCTTGTTGCGCGCGCTCGGCCGTGAGGTTTTCGCTCCAGACGATAACGCGCATGCCAAATACCTGCCCGAACTGCGCCACCCGTTGCCCGATGCTGCCCAAGCCGAGGATGCCCAGCGTCTTGCCATGCAAATCGCCGCCAAGGCCTTGTTGCCACACGCCTGCGCGCAATGCGTTGGCTTCATTGAGCAGGTTGCGCGTGGCGGCCATGATCAATGCCCAGGTCAGTTCCGGCGCGGCGTGTTTGTAGCTGTCGGTGCCGCAGATCCTGATGCCCAGCGCCGCTGCGGCTTGCATGTCCAGCGCTGCGTTGCGCATACCGCCGGTCACCAACAACTTGAGATTGGGCAAACGCTTGAGCAGGTCTTCGTCAAAACGCGTGCGTTCGCGCATCACGCAGATCACTGAGTACTTGCCCAGACGTTTGGCCAGCGTGGCATTGTCCGCCGGGTAATCATGCTCGAACGTCACCTCACCGATGCCATCGAGCACCGACCAGTCGACCACGTCCCGCGCCACGTCCTGCCAGTCATCGATCACCGCAATCTGCACCGCCATCAGCCTTACCTCATCAATCAACGGGATTGGTTTTGTTCAGCCAGCCGAGCAGGGCCTGGTGAAACTTCGCCGGCTCTTCCATCTGCGGCGCGTGGCCCATGCCGGGGAATTCAACCAGAGTCGACTGCGGGATCAGTTTGGCGACCTGTTTACCAAGCACCTCATAGTGACCGATTTTCGCTTTCACCTCAGGTGGCGCGAGGTCCTTGCCGATGGCCGTGGTGTCGGAGGTGCCGATCAGCAACAGTGTCGGCATCTTCAAGTCCTTGAACTCGTAGTACACCGGCTGGGTGAAAATCATGTCGTAGATCAGCGCCGAGTTCCACGCCACCTGGGTCTTGCCCGGGCCTTTGCTCAGGCCGGCGAGCATGTCGACCCAGCGGTCGAATTCAGGTTTCCAGCGGCCATCGTAGTAAGTCGTGCGCTCGTAGTCACGAATGCCTTGGGCGGTAACTTTCAATTCCCGTTGGTACCACTGATCCACCGTTCGATACGGCACGCCGAGGGCTTTCCAGTCTTCCAGACCAATCGGGTTGACCAGTGCCAATTGGTCCACCTGCTCCGGGAACAGCAGCGCGTAACGCGTGGCGAGCATGCCGCCAGTGGAATGGCCAAGCAGGGTGGCTTTCTGAATGCCCAGCGCTTTGAGCAATTGCTGGGTATTGGTTGCCAGTTGCTGGAAGCTGTATTGATAGTTGTCCGGTTTGCTGGAGGTGCAGAAGCCGATCTGATCTGGCGCGATCACCCGGTAACCGGCCTCGCTCAGGGCCTGTATCGAACTGTCCCAGGTGGCTGCGCAAAAATTCTTGCCGTGCATCAGCACCACGGTGCGACCGTTGGCCTTGCCGAGGGCGGCGACATCCATGTAACCCATCTGCAGGGTTTTGCCCTGAGACTGGAAATCGAAGTGTTTAAGCGTGTAGGGGTATTCGAAGCCTTGCAGCTGTGGCCCATACGCCGGACCTTCGGCGGGTGCTGTCGTTTGCGTGGCGCCATGGGCAAACAGCGGCAGGGCGGCAGTCAGGAACAGGCCGGGCAGCCAACGGGATAACGTGACAGACATAAGGGCTAACTCCATTGAAATCGGCCGATGCTGGAACGGCGGGATTAGGGCGACGTTAAACACAGGCAATGTGCGGCGATGATGGTTCAACCGATCCAGCCCAGCGTCAGCATGGCCAGCACGCCATACCGCGCGCCTTTGGCGAGGGTGACGATCAACAGGAAGCGCCCGAGCGGCTCGCGCATCACCCCGGCAACCAACGTCAGCGGATCGCCAATAATCGGCAACCAACTGAGCAGCAGTGACCAATGGCCGTATCTTTCATAGTGCTTGCGTGCGGTTTCCATGTGTCTGGCGCTGACCGGAAACCAGCGCCGATCCTGAAATCGCTCAAGGCTGCAACCCAGCCACCAGTTGACCAGCGAGCCGAGCACATTGCCCACCGTCGCCACCGCCAACAATCCCCAGAGCCAGTAACGGTCGCTGACGATCAACCCGACCAGCAGGGCTTCGGATTGCAATGGCAGCAACGTCGCGGCGCCGAAGGCGGCAAAGAACAGTCCTGTGTAAGCCGCGCCCATCAACGAGCCGGGTAGTCCGCCACTACGACGTCAGCGCCGTCCTTTTTCAGACCAATCACTTGATAAGCATCGCTCATACCGTCCATTTCCATGCCCGGCGAGCCGATCGGCATGCCCGGTGCGGCAACACCCAGCAGATCGTCACGCTTGCTCAGGGCCAGCACTTGCTCCGCCGGGACATGGCCTTCGACAAATTTGCCGTTGATGATTGCGGTGTGGCATGAGGCAAGCCGTGGCGGCACGCCGTGTTGTTGCTTGAAGCTGCTCATGTCGGTTTCAACGTGATCTTCGACTTTGAAACCGTTGGCTTCTAGGTGGCTGATCCATTTTTTGCAGCAGCCGCAATTAGCGTCGCGATGGACTTCGATGGGAATCAGGTCGACAGCCTGGGCCAGGGAGGAGATGAACAGGGCGCTCAGGGCGACCAGACGCAGGTGGGTTCGCATGACGGACTCTCGACTCGGGTGGCGGTCAAAAAGAACGTATTTTGACCGGTTTTTCCTGCCAGGCATCAACTCAGTGTTTCAAGTTGCTACAAGGCAGGCTGGCAGGATAATCGTAGATCAACCCTGACAGCCCCATGAGCGAGAGATGACAAATCCGTAAGGTTGCACGCGATCGTGGGTAGGAGCTGCCGCAGGCTGCTATCTTTTGATCTTTTAAAAGCAACATCAAAAGATCGCAGCCTGCGGCAGCTCCTACATGAGATTGAGGTGAATCAACTGACCTTGAAGCGCCCCATGATCGCACTCACGCGGCTGTTGGCTTCAAGCAACTGGCGGGTGTTGAGTTCACTGGCCTGGCCGCTTTGAACCAGTTCATCAACCATGTGGCGAATCTGCACCATGCTGCGGTTGATCTCTTCGGTCACCGCACTTTGCTGCTCGGCGGCGGTGGCGATTTGCGTGCTGAGGCTGTTGATATGGCTGACGGAACCGGCCATTTCATCCAGCCCCGAGTTGACCCGTGCCGTGGCGTCGGCCGCCGACTGGCAACTGGCTTGAGTGTTTTCCATGGCGCTGACCGACGAACTGACCCCTTGGGTCAGGCGCTTCAACATCTCGTTGATTTCCGAAGTGCTGGCCTGGGTCCGGGCGGCGAGGGCGCGTACTTCATCGGCCACCACGGCGAAGCCGCGACCCTGTTCACCGGCGCGTGCCGCTTCGATGGCGGCGTTGAGGGCCAGGAGGTTGGTCTGACCGGCAATCGCGCCGATCACCCCGAGAATCTCGGTGATGCGTTGAGCGTCCTGTTGCATGTTTTCGACTTTATGGGTGGCACTGGCCACTTCATCGATCAGCGCAACCACGCTGTTAGTCGCCTCGCCCACCACCACCCGCGAACGGTCGGCGTTTTCGTTGGCGCGCTGGGTGAACGCCGCGGTTTCAGCAGCGTTCTGCGCCACGCTTTCGGCGGTCGAACTCATCTCGGTGATGGCGGTGACGGTCTGATCGGTTTCCGAAGCGTGACGCAGCAGAATCTGGCTGGTATGCGTCGAGGTACGTTGCAGGTTGTCGAGGCTCGACGCCATGGCGCCGGTGGCCTGGGTGACTTCACCGATCATGTTTTGCAGATAGGCAATAAAGGTATTGACCGAATGACCGATGGCGCCGAGTTCGTCCTCGGCGCGGATGGTGATGCGTCGAGTCAGGTCGGCATCGCCGCTGGACAGCAGGTCGATGTTGGCTTTCAGCGCTTTCATGCGCGAAACCAGCTGACGGATGGCGTAGATCTGCAACAGCACTAACAGAATCACCAGCGGAATCTGCAACAGGCTCAGGGTGCTGAGCACATCGTCACGCTGAGCGGTGAGCATTTTGGTCGGCAGAGCAGTGGCGAGGAACCACGGCGTGCCCTCGATCGGGCGCATGAAGAAGGTGCTGGCTTCACCGTTGTTGTCGAATTCGACGCGCTGCGCCTGATCGCGGCTTTGCAGGCCCGCCTTGACCTGGCTGGCGAAGGTCGAGCTGGCAGCCAGTTCGCTGATGTTCTTCAGCACGATCGGTCCGCTGATGCGCGAACTGTTGCTGATGATTTTTCCATCGGCCTCGACGATGAGCATTTCGGCGTTGAGGTCTTTTTCCTTGCGGGCCACCAGGTCGTTGAAGAAACCCAGGGTGACGTCGATGGTCGACACGCCCCAGGCATTGCCGTTTTTCTGGATGGCCATGGCGCAGTTGGTGCGCGGCTCGGCGCTGGCGTCGTCCTTGTAGGCCGCCGCCCATGCGCACTGGCCGCGCGGGGTGGCCATGCCGCCCTTGTACCAGGTCTGGTCGTAGTAGTTGGGCGCCGCATCACTGTTCCAGAACGTGTTGACAGCCAGTTTGCCCGAGGCATCGCGATGCCAGAAGGTGCTGAACTTGTTGCGTCCGGCTTCACGCTGGCCGGGTAGCGGCCAGATACCACCGCCAAACACTTTCAGTTCGCCGTATTGATCCACCAGGCCCGGCAATACCGTGTCGATGGCCGCGCTGTCGAGCAGCGGGATGGTCTGGGTGATGCTGCGTTGTTGCGCCTGAACCTTGTTCAACTCGCCCTGAATCTGCTCCGCGACTTCGGCAATGCGGTTGAGCACCACTTGTTCTTCGGTATGACGCAGTTTGGGCGCTACCAGTTGGCTGATACCGACCACGGTCAGCACTGACAACAGCAGCATGAACAGAACCAGAAACAGCGTGTAGCGAGCCTGAATAGTGCGGAATGCGGGCATGGAAACCGGTCCTTGAGCTGCGATTCTTATTAGGGGCGGGAGGCATAAACAGTGCGGGTATCACTAGGTATCGTCGTTGCCGTCAGAAGCTTTAGGTACCGGCGTGCTAAAAAGCGGAAGGCCGATGACTGGTCGGTATCGAACCTGATACACAGGAATTAACCAGCCATGGCACCGGAGTGAATTTCTACCGGTCGCGGCGTGATGAAGGGCTTGAAAGCCAGCATCCACGGAGGTCTGCTGATTTGTATCGAGAATGTACGAGAATTGTAAGTGAGTGCACAAAAAGGGTTGGTGCCATCAGTGAGCCGGTGGATACTCCCCAGCATTCGAGTGCTTCAACAAGGATATTTCATGTTCATTTCACAGGGAGTTTTCTCATGACGATTGGCATTGTCGGCGGCTGGGAAAGCAAGGCTGGCGTCATGGTGCGTAATACTGGCGCGAAGAAACAGGTGGCACAGAGCGTCAAGGTGCAGCAGATGCTGACCATGGTCGGTAACGATCCCAACGCTTTGAATACAGCCGAGATGGACAAGCAAGGCCTGCGCAAAAACATCAAGGGCTTTGACCCCGCGAACGTCTCGGTAAAACAGATGGGTAACCTGGCGGCGATGCTGCGTAGCCGAGGGCTGATCTCCGAAATCACGTCTTTCACCTTGCTGAATGCTGGTGACAAGTTCGATCGTTTCGGCGTGACCAAGGACATTGATGTCAAATTCAACGCATTGGAGTATTTCGCGACTCAGCTTGATGCGATCCAGAACAATGGTCTCAATGGCAATGCGTACGGCAAAAATCTGATCCCCGAATTCAAGAAAGCGATTTACGTCCTGCAAAACCTGAAAACCTATGGGGAAGGCAACGCGCCGCTTCCCAATAAAGACGGCATCAAAGCCAGGGCTTGAGCCGCCAGACAATGACCCACTCAAGGTGAGCGGGTCAGTTAGCAAGATCGCGGTACGCTCAAGTCACAGCGCTACTTTGTTCAGGTGAGGCACGACTTGCTGTTGTGCCTGATCGTGTAACTGCTGCATCTGCGGGCAGTGCAACTCAAGTTTTCCCCGCCGGTAACCCCGGTGAAACAGCGCCAGCCATCCTCCCTCCTTACCCTCGACGGGTGCCAGCCCGGTAAAGACAAATCCGATTGCAGCCAGTCTGTTCAGGTCGCAGGTAAATTGCGGTGACAATCCGAGCCGGATCGACACCAGCCATTGCTGCGGCAATCCCCTTAGCTGCTCGAGCAGATCGGGCCGCAGGGCTTTGAGCAGGATGTCGTAACGATTGGTGTGTTGTTCCAGCTGAATCGCGGGGCCACGCCAGTAAAATCGTTGCTCTTGCGTGCCGAATACATCACATAAATGTTCCATGAAACTGCGGTAAGCAGACGGCCAGCTCTGCCGTGGCAACGGGCGTTGATACCCGTCGATGATGCGACATCCCACGACAATCGATTCCGGCGTTGAGCTACCAAACGGCGAGGGCACGTAGTCCGGCAACAGCCCGGTGTTATGAAAACCGAGGTTGGCGGCCATGCGTTGCGTGTACGGGTGGTGAGTGACCTGTTTGATGGACACGTCGTGGCAACCCATTGCTTGCGCGTGGGTCAGCAGTTGCTGGCTCAGACGTGTGGCAATATTTTGTCCCCGGGCATCAGGATGGACGGCGCTCAATGCCAATTCGGCCGTGCAGGCGCCTGTGTCGCGAAACAGGGTGGCGTGTCCGCGTATCTGCCCGTCGACCACGGCGACCAGCGAGTACCAGCGCTCGTGGGCGTGGTTCTGGTTGATCATCTGCGGCAGGTAAACGTGCGGTTGCACATAAAGATCGCCATATACCTCGCGGAACAACCGGCTGACCGCCGTGGCATCGCTGGCGCGATAATTACGCAGAATCAGCGGTTCCATCCGGACCCTCCTGATCCTTGTGTCCATAACGACGCAAGTCCAGCACGCGCAGGCATTTGCCCGAACGGGGATGTCGTGGCAGATCCTCATGCGTGCAGCACTGGATGTGCAGTTCCAGCAAATGATCCGCCCGTAATTGCGTGATCAACGGATAAAGCTCAAGCATTGCGGTTTCCAGTTGCCGATTGACGTCGGCGCGGTCGGGAGACTGTGCAGTTGGCACCCATTTGAGCGTCAGCACGTCCTTGAGCGCGACCTGTTCAATCACCAGTTGCCAGTCGTCACAGGCAGCGTCGCGGCGTATCAGTTCGGCGATTTCCTGGGGGACCAGCGACAAAATGCCCACTCGGACCCGATGGCTGCTGGCGCTGCGCCCCTTGATCGCGAATTTTCGCTGCGCAGTGCCGAGCGGTTCTCGCCAACAGGCGCGGTCGCCTACCGGGTATCGAATCAGCGGCATCAAGCGCCGGTGGGGGCTGGTCAGAACGAGCAAACCCACTTCATCGCAAGACTCGATCACCTTTCCGGTGTATTCGTCGATGATCTCCAGGATGGCGTGATTTTCATGCATTCGATGCTCGCCCTCGGCGCAGTCGCGCTGACTGCTGCCGATGAAACCGGCGTCGACGCTGGCGTAGCCGATGGAGGCGATGCGCGCGTTGGGAAACGCCAGGTTGAGAATCTGGCGCTGTGAATCAAACAGACTTTCGCCGCCGTAGAGCAGCGTGTCGACAACCGGCAAGGTTTGCTTGCGACGCTCAAGCCAGGCGGCAAAGGTCAACAGATGTGCCGGCAAGCCTGCAAGCACGTTGATCCGATGCTGCTGGATGGATTGCGCCAATACCTGAGAATCGATGTCGCCGGTGAACGGAAACTCAGTGATGTCCACACGCACATGTGCCAATGAATCGTGGATGAACAGGAAGCTGGCATACAGGTCGCCAGCAAAAAACAGATTGGCCACCCGGTCTCCCGGGTTGAATTGCACACTGAGGGCGCTGCCGAAATCGCCGACCAGGCGCCGCCATTCATCCCGGTTGTAAACAGAGAGTTTCCCGGCACTGGTGGAACCGCCGGTTCTGAATACCAGTGCCCCCTGCGCTGAGTCGGTCAATACCGGCCACAGGTCGAGGGTTTCGCTGTGACGCCAGAATTCGTCGGGATCAATGATCGGTAGCTCGGTGAGCAACGCGACTTGTCCAGGGACTTCGGCAAAGTGTTCGCGGTAATAGGGCGAGTGCTGACGAGCGAAGTTGATCAATTCGCCCACTGAGTCAGTGATGTTCACAAGGTTGACCTTTTTTATAGTTTTCTGGCTTGACTCACGGGAAGTGTCAGTTGCGCGAATCAATCATTAACGGCGTCTTGCCGCTGTGCTTGTTTCGGGCGAAGTCTTTGATGGCACAGACTTCAACTTCGAGATTCAGCAACCCGCTGTGAATAATCGTTGCCAGGGTCGGGTAACTCGACAGTCGGGCCTGCACGTCAACAGTTTCGAGTTCGCTGCGCAAACGCATGCGCTCGATACCGTCGGGTGCATGATCCAGCAGCACTTGAAACGGCACTTGCAGATGCACCGCCAGTTCGCTCAATGAAATGAAGTCGGTGCCGATGCGGATCAATTTGCCGTGGCGTTGCAGCAGTTCGAAGCGTGGAGAGGCCAGTCCGCAAGCACAGGCACCGGATACCCAGCGGCCAGTGTCGCCGACGTCATAGCGCTGAACGTTTTGCGCCTCCCGGGCGATGGAGGTGAACAACAGGCGGCCGACTTGATTGCCGACCACAGGCTCATCGGCGTCGAGCGCGACAATTTCCAGATGTTGGGTGTCGTTCATCAGATGAAAAATGCCATCTCCCGTAGCCTGGCAGGCATGACCGAGAGGGCCGGCGTCGACACTTCCGTAAATCGCCGAGCGGATGCTGGTCACACCGCACCGGCGCAAAAGAGCACGACTCGGTTCACTGAGATGTTCGCCGCCGAGAAACACCTTGGTGATACCGCCGTAGGCTTGCAAGCGCTCCCGTTCGTTGAGGAACAAGCGGTGCAGAGTGCTTGGCATACCCATCAGCACCGTCACGCGCTGACTGATGATCAACTCGGCGATGTCGCGGTAATCGTCATCGGCCGGGGCGCCCATCGGCAGGTGGGGGATGTCCAGCAACTCAAGCACTTTGGCGAAACTCAGGAAACCGCCGTACAACCCGCCGCAGAAGAACAGGTTCATTACCCGATCCCGCGCCGGATCCAGGCCCGCAGCAAACAAACCGTCCGCTGTTGCGCGCATCTGTCGATGGAAATCACCATAGCTATACCCAGACAGCACAGGCGTCCCGCTACTGCCACCGGAGCGGAAATACAACTGCGCCGCCGCGTTGAACGGCTGGCCCTTGAAACGCTCCTTGTCCATGATCGGCTGCCCGCAAAGTGTTACGGGTACAGGCGCGGGATCAAGGGTGGCGTGGTTTGGCAACAGGCCGGCGGCGACGCTGACCGACACACGTCGACTAAGCCGTTGCAACGCGTAGACGCCATCATGGGGCTCACCGTCATAGCCATCGTGAATGCCGGCCACTGGCGCGATGCGCGTCACACCGGCACGGATCAGCATCCGTGCCAACTCGCCAATCTGTGCTTCGCCGCACAGCAGCGCGCAACTTTGCAGGACGTTGCGCCATGGCAGCAGGGTGTCGGTGATCAGCGACCGCGGTACCGGATGCAAAAGCACGCTGCGAAACAGCGGGGAGGGGGCGAGTTGACGCTCATGCGCCCAGATCACCCGCCAGCCCGGCGCGCTCCAGACATGGCCGGTTTGTTCCGCGAAGCTCTGCGCCAAGCGAGCCATGTGCGTGTGCGTGGTGATCTGCGCGCCTTCCTGTGGCGTTGGCAGCAGCGCCGGCCAATTCTCGGCGCGGCGTTCGAAGGCTGACGCCAGGCGCTCACCGATCTCGCGTAATACGATCGGGTCGTCACTGTCCACCAGCAGCCATTGCGGGCTGGAGCAGGCCTGCTGATCCAGTCGACAGACTTCATCGGCGACAGCATCGAGGTTCTGCGCTGTGGCGGCTTCGGTCGTCAGATAGACGAAACTGATGCGATGTCCCCAGTCGATCCACCGGCAACCGGACGGGAGCTGCTTGCGAATGGCTTGTAAGGCGGGCTCACCGCCCCACGCCGCAACGCCATTGGCGCGTTTACACAGTTGCCCGATCTGCCCCGTGCCCACTGGCAATACCGCCACGTAACCAGCGATTTGGCCACTCGAATCGCATTGCAACAAGGCGTGCAGTAACCGTGCGGTCAGGCCTTGATCGCTGCTGCTGGGTCGTAACCAGTTGACGTTGCCTGCCAACAGACTTTCCAGTACCGCGCAGAACGCCAGCAACGGCGCGTTGCCCGGCGTGATGTGCACCACCAGCCCGAGTGGGCTCCAGCATTCGAAGTGCGATTGTCGATAGTCGATGCGGCGCAATGAGCCCGGTTGGGCGCCCAGTTCGCGTTGCACTTTGATCTGCAATGCCTCGGCCGTGCAGAACTCGATCAGGGCCTGTCGATGTTCGAGATCGAGCGCGAGCTCTTGATTGTCGCCGCTCAGTTGCTCAGCAAAGCAGGTCGCTGCGCTGATCACCGTGCTGCTTTGCAGCGGCGTGCTCAGATGATCCGCAAGATCGGCCTGAAGGCATTCAAGCGCAGCGTCAAGGTCGCAGGCGTCGCGTAATTGTCCGTCGATCAAGTACATATCAGTAACTCCCCAGCAGGTCGGCCGCTGCCATCGCGCAACTTCTGCCTGCGGTAGTGCCTGCGCGGCCGTGCAGTTCAAACCAATCGCTGCTCAGCCCGCAGCCGCAACTCTGGCCAGGGTGCAACGTCGCCAGATCGCTCATCACCACCGCGTGTGCGGGACTGGACGAGATATAGGGCGAGACGAATCCCAGCAGGCCTCGCTGGCCATAGGGTTGAATAGAAAAATCAGCTGGATGGCGCACGTACACCTTCGAATAGACCGGGACATGAAAACGGTGATGGGCGCATTCGATGTAAGGCACGGCATGCTCGACGGCACCGTAACCATCTCGACAACGCGAGGTTTCAATGCCCAGTTGGCGGTGGATGCAGGCATATAGCTGTTGCCTGGGAATCTCATGTGCGGCCTGGGTTTTCCAGCCACCGCCGAAAAATGCCAGGGAACCGGCCGGCAGTTTCAGATCTGGCATGCCGAGGGCCTGCATCTGTTGCAAGGTCTGCCAGAGAAACGCCGGGAAGCCGAGGATGCGTACCGGCAGACCTTCTTCGGCAAACGCCTGCAAGGCCTGGATGACGCCAAACACATCAAACCGATGACCGTTACCGGTGCTGCGCAAGGCATAGACCACAAGGTTGGCGGGGGCGAAGCGGCACAGAAACTGATCGGTGAACGAGGTGCCAAGCGTGATCAGCCCTTGCGGCTCGTAACTCAGCAGCAAGTAGTTGCAGGGCGTGTCCGGGGTGTCCCAACCGTAATGGCGGAAGATCTGCGCGACCATGAATTGCGCCGCGCCAAGGCTGCGCTCGTCGTAGCGCATGCGGCTGCGCTGACCGCTGGTGCCGGAAGACGTCAGTTCCAGGGCATTGGCGCCGGTGCTGCTGAGCAGCAGCCGTTGCTTGAAAAAATTGGCGAAGATCGGTGGCAAGCGCGACCAGTCATCAAGCGTGTCCAGGTCATGCGCACCGAGCCCGTGGGCGTTCAACCAATGTTCGTAGCCCGGTGTGTGCTGGCAATGAAAACGGCTGATCTCGGCCATGGCCCGTTCGAACAGGCCCGTGGGCACGGAATGCGGGCAATAAGGATGGGGCAACGCGCATAACGCATCGCTCGCGGGTAAATGGATCATCGATGTTCCCTTATTCAGGTGCGGCGAACGCGGTTTTGGCGTCTTGTAGAAACCAGAGCAACAGCGGCAGGCACATCAAGCCTCCGAGCGCGGCCCACAGGGCGAAAAACTCAAGCCGGGTTCCGCCGCCAATGGCCGCAATAATTGAGCCGTCGATGCCCATCGCGGCAATCGAAATCATGCCGACCATGGCCGAGACCAGGCCTTTGCTGTCATCCGAACAAAACAGCGCCAGCCGATACAACGCCGCGTTGCTGATGCCCAATCCAACGGCGTAAAGCGCCAGGCTGGCGACTGTCGCTGTCAGTCCCAGACCCTGCATCGCGCAGCCGATCAGCGCCAGCAGGCCCAGGCAGAACGGCCAAAGCCCCAGTTGAATCAGGCGTGATAACGAGTGCGTCACCAGCAGACGGTTGAGAATCAGATTGCCGACGATGACGGCAGAGAAAATCGGAATTTGCCACAGGCCATACGTCAGCGGCGTCAGGCCCAAGCCCTGGATCAGCAGCAACGGCGCCAGACCGATCCAGGCAATCAGTGGCAGGCTCATCAGCCCCAGGGCCAGGCTCGCGCCGAGGAACCGCGGGTTACCGAGCAGGGCAAGGTAGCGCTGGCGGATCTGACGCATGGAAAAGGCCACGCGGGCTTGCTGCTGCCCATCGCGGCGGATAACCCCCACGGTCTCTGGCATGCAGGCGTAAAGCCCCAGCCAGACCAGCACCGCAGCAATGCCGAGTGCCAAAAACAGTTCGCGCCATGTCAGCCATTCCAGCATTACGCTGCCGAGCATGGGGCCGAGCAACGGCGATAGCAGCGCAATGTTGCCGAGCAGGGCCATCAGGCGCACGGCATCCGCTTCGCAGAACACTTCCTGTAGGGCCGGATAGCTGACGGCCACGACAAACCCCAGCCCCATGCCCTGTATCAGGCGCAGCGCATTGAACGCTTCAATGCTGCGGGTAGCGAAAGCGGCGGCACAGGCAGCAGCGAATGCGGCGCAGCCGATCAATAGCAGTCGGCGCCGCCCCCAATGATCAGACATTGGGCCCAGCAGCCATTGCAGGCAGACGCCGCCCAACAGATAAAGATTGAAGGCATTGGGAACATGGCGAACATCGGCCTGGAACTCTTCAGTGACGCTCAACATCGCTGGCATGATCAAGTCACTGGCCATATAGGTCAGGAGTTCAAAAGCGCTAAGCGCCAGACAGAATCCCACCACTTGGCGTGGCCCGATTCTTATCAATGTTCTCTGCATAAACATCCTTGTCAGGTAAGGAGGAGGTTGCAGAGCCTAGGTCCAGACATTGGCGTGACCTACTGGTTAGCTGAAACATTAAATTTCGAATCTTTGCAGGATATGAAACGGACCCAAAACGCCAGTAAAACAAGACGTTACCGGACAGTCATCCATGGTCAAAAAAAATGCCCGCGAATGGGGCGGGCATTGTTTTTCAGTTAATTCAGTGTGTATTTTTCATGCCCGGCATCTGACACTGGCGAGCAGGCGGGGTGAAATATCCTGTTAACGATGTTGGTCGTCGCCGGGGCTTCCCCGGCGCAAGGATGATGGTCGTCTTGAAGCCGTGATGAAGCCAAAAGCCTCTATCGGCTGTAACATGAGGCCCCGTTTGCAGCGGCGCCTACCCGTATGACGGCAAGTGCATGGCATGCAAGTGGATACATTCCAAAGTTTCAGGAAGCCGCAATGACCCAGAAGCAACGTTTGATTTATTCGATTCTGATCGCCGTCTCCGTACTGGCGATCATGCTCGGCCTGTCCTGGCTGCAAAACACCGGGAAGATCGATGAAAAGACCTTCCAGTACGTCGCCATCGGTGTGGCAGTGATCGTCGTGGTGATCAACGGCGTAATGCGCCGCAAGGTCAAACCCTGACGGCGATCGCAGTACGTTTCACTCGGTGTCGAGGACTGCAGCAGCCTGCGGATGCAGGCTGTAGCTCTTGTCCGCGTTGAAGGTGATCACACCTTCGGCGCTCAGGCGCTTGAGGACTTCGCGCACACTGAGGAAGGACAGCGGAATATCCAGATCCAGCAATTGGCTATGGACGCCGCGAACGCCCAGGCGACGGTCGTTTTGTGCCGCGACCAGCAGGGCGTCGATGACCTTCAGGCGAATCAGGCTGGTGCGCAGACCGAAGCTTTTGAGCAACAGCCGGATGCGTTCATTGCCGTGACGCTCGATGCGTTGTCCGAAATCGCTCGCGTGGGGGCTCATGGATGCTCCTTGTGGCGCCTGGCTACCGTCCGTTGGTAGTTGCGGGTTGTACATGCAATTACTCCTTTTCAGAGCCCGATCGGGAAAGGTTTTTTTGCGCTCTCTAAACAAGACGTTTCAGCTCGCCAAATCATGAAAGAAAAAATGTAGAAAATTTGTCGGGATTTCGTCTTCTGCGCGTAATCACTGCGCAAAACTGCCGCGCACCGCGCTAAATTTTTTTCGTCGACGTTCGTTTTCAGGACAGGCTCATTGCGCGTGGACGCGTGGGTGTTACTACAGCGGATCCGTTGCCCGTCACATGTTTCGCGCGGCAAGGCAGATCCGCTCTTCGGCATTTCGATCAGGAGCGAGCGTGATTATTTCCAGGCAGTTAACCGGACTGGCCGTTGCCGGTATGCTTTTCGGGCTGAGCCTTTCGGCCCATGCATTCAGCCCCTCCATTGATACCAGCGCCGAGATCCGCCGTACCGGTTTCGGCGTGCCGCATATCCGCGCACAAGACGAGCGTAGCCTGGGTTTCGGCATCGGTTACGCCTATGCGCAGGACAACCTGTGCCTGCTGGCCAACGAAATCGTCACGGTCAATGGCCAGCGGTCGCGTTATTTCGGCCCGGATCAGTTCACCGTCGAGGAGCGTGAAAACCGTGTCAGCGATGTCTTTTTCAATTGGCTTAATACGCCGCAAGCGGTCAGCACCTTCTGGCAGGCGCAAACTGCACAGGTGCGTGATCTGGTCCAGGGTTATGCTGCGGGCTACAACCGCTATCTCGCCGAACGCCGTCAGCAGGGCCTGCCGCAACAATGTCAGGGCGAATGGGTTCGCGATATTGCCCCGCAAGATCTGGTCAAGCTGACCCGTCGTCTGTTGGTCGAGGGCGGGGTTGGACAATTCGCCGAAGCCCTTGCCGGTGCCACGCCGCCACAGGCCACGGCCCGGATCGCCAACGATACGCACGCCTACCAAATGGCAGATGTCCGTCAGCAGCGCTTTGCGCTTGATCGTGGCAGCAATGCCGTGGCGGTGGGGGGCGAGCGGTCGTTCAACGGTCGCGGCATGCTGCTGGCCAACCCGCACTTTCCCTGGGTTGGCGGTATGCGTTTCTATCAAATGCACCTGACCATTCCCGGCAAACTTGACGTCATGGGTGCCGCGTTACCGGGCCTGCCGATGATCAACATCGGTTTCAACCAGCATCTGGCCTGGACCCATACGGTCGATTCCTCCAAACACTTCACTCTGTATCGCCTGCAACTCGATCCGAAAGACCCGACGCGCTATCTGCTCGATGGCCAATCATTGCCGATGAGCAAGCAGACGGTGACCGTGCAGGTCAAACAGGCGGACGGGCAAGTGTTGCCGGTGGCACGTGACATCTACAGCTCGAAGTTCGGCCCGATTGTGCAGTGGCCGGGCAAGCTCGATTGGGACAATCAGTTCGCCTACAGCCTGCGTGATGCCAACCTCGACAACGATCGCGTGCTCAAGCAGTGGTATGCGATGAATCAGGCTTCCACGCTTGAGGATTTGCAGGATTCGGTGCACAAGATTCAGGGTATTCCCTGGGTCAATACGCTCGCCGCAGATGACAAGGGGCAGACGCTGTACATGAACCTGTCGGTGGTGCCGAACGTCAGCGGCGAAAAACTTGCAAAGTGCAGTGACCCGCGAATCGGCACCCAGATGATCGTGCTCGACGGCTCAAACAGCGCCTGCGCCTGGGACGTCGACCCGCAAGCCGCGCAGAAGGGCATTTTTGCTGCCAGCCAATTGCCGCAACTGCTGCGCAAGGACTTTGTCCAGCACTCCAACGATTCCGCATGGCTGGCCAACCCGGCGCAACCGCTCACCGGTTTCTCGCCGCTGATCAGTCAGGATGGCCAACCGCTGGGCTTGCGTTCACGCTTTGCCCTCGATCGTCTGGCGAGCCTGAACAAAAAAGGCGCGTTGGGGATCAAGGATCTGCAGCAGATGGTGATGGACGATCAAGTGTATCTGGCGACCCAAGTGGTGCCGGATCTGCTGAAGTTCTGCGCCGCTGACCTTGGCGCCGATGCGCAAGCACTGAAACCGGTGTGTGCCAGCCTGAAAGCGTGGGACGGGCGGGCTAATCTGGATTCGGGCCTGGGCCTGGTGCATTTCCAGAACATCATGCAAGCCCTGCAGAAGTCGGTGGACATCTGGCGTGTCGCCTTCGATCCGCAAGACGCGCAACACACGCCGCGTGGTCTGGCGGTCGAGCAGTCAGCGGTGGCCAAGGCGCTTCGCGAAGCGATGCTGGCGTCGGTCGATACGGTGGCCAAAATGGGCCTGAAACCGCAAACCCGTTGGGGCGACATTCAGGTGGTCAGCAGCGGCGGGCGGCAGACGCCGATCCATGGCGGGCCGGGTACGCTGGGGATCTACAACGCGATCCAGAGCGTGCCACGCGAGGATGGCAAGCTTGAGGTGGTCAGTGGCACCAGTTATCTGCAAGTCGTGACGTTCGATGAAAAAGGCCCGAACGCGCAGGGGCTTTTGGCCTTCTCGCTGTCCAGCGATCCAGCATCGAAATACTCGCGCGATCAGACTGAGGCATTCTCGAAGAAACAGTGGAGTGTGCTGCCGTTTACCGAACAGCAGATCCAGGCTGACCCGCAGTATCAGGTGCAGACCATTCACGGGACGTTGGACAAGACGGGGAAGGTCGCCGCACAGTAAACACGGTGTTACTGGAAAAAAAACTGAAGGCCGCATCCCGCAAGGGGCGCGGCCTTCAGCTTTTTGGCGGCTGTTGCGGCATCGGGTTGATCACCGGGTTGCCTTCCTTGTTGCGCGTCAGGTAAACGGGCAAGACCTTGGGCAGGGAGTTGGCGAGGTTGTTCAGCTCTTTGATGTTGTAGATACCGCCCACCCGAATCGCTCCGGTGCTGTTGTCGGCGAGCATCAACGGTTTTTCCAGGTAGCGGTTGATCAGCGGCAGGGCTTCACTGAGCGGCAGATTGTCCAGCACCAGTTTGCCGCTGCGCCAGGCCAGCGAAGCATCGTCAGGGTAGGTCTGGCTGATCTGCGGCATGTAGTCGCCCGGTTTGTAACGCGCTTGCATGGACGGCTCGAGACGCAAGCCATCGCCCGGCAATTGACGATTACTGCTGACCAGCACCGAACCTGCGATCAGGTTTACCCGCACTTGATCCTCGTACATCCAGACATTGAACCGCGTGCCGGTCACCCGGATTCTGCCTTCGCCTGCCCGCACGACAAACGGGTGCGACGTGTCGTGACTGACGGTAAAGAATGCCTCGCCTTTTTTCAGCGTGACGCGGCGTTCGTCCTTGTAGTTGCTGAAGGTCAGGTCAGTGTTGAGGTTCAGTTCGAGTTGGCTGCCGTCACTCAGCGTCACCTGACGCACATTGTCAGTGGCAGCAAAATGCTCATAACTGTTGGGCAGCCAGCCCAGATGCCAACCGGTGTAAGCCGTCAGCGGCAACGCCAGTGCGCAGACCCCGGCCGCTATCGCGTAGCGGCGCCATGGGCGGGCAGGCTGAGTAACCGGCACGACCAATGCTGTCTCCGGGCGCGGCAGGTGTCCGGCAACGTCCCAGATTTCCAGCATGGCTTCGTACTCGAATGCATGCAGAGGATGTGCATCGTGCCATTGCTGGAATGCGCGACGCTCGTCTTCCGTGCAGTCGGCGGCGTGCAAACGCATGCACCAATGCGCGGCGGCATCGGTGATCGCATCGTATTCGGCTTCCGAGAGAGTGTCTTGGGTCATTGACTCATCCTGATTTCGCACATTCTAACCTTGACGGGAAGTTGCCGAGAACATAAGTCATGGCATTTACCCATCAATGTGGAACTTATTTTTCGCTCAGGCGCCCAAAAAACAGGACGCCAATGACCACTATCCACAAATGGAGTGAAAAAATGATCAAGAAGACCTTTGCTGCACTGATTGCCACTGCAAGCCTGCTCAGCGCCGGTGCTGCGCTGGCAGACAAGCCAGGCGCAGGCTGGATCACCATCGAAAAAGCCATCGATACCGCGAAGACCAAGGCCGGTTATGTCGAGATCTACAAGATCGAGGCCGATAACGATGGCTATTGGGAAGGGGAAGGGCACAAGTCTGACGGTGTCGTCTATGAGTTCCGCATCGATGGCGCATCGGGCAACATTCTGCGCGATCAGAAAGACTGATCCCGATCGTCTGAGCCAGGGCGCAGGTTTCGACCTGCGCCTTTTTTTATGTTTTTTTTCAGGGCGCCGGCACCGGGTCCAGTTGCCGGCCCATCTCGCAGATCAACAGGGCGAGCGAGTCGGCATTGTGCAAAATGATATCGATCCGCGCATCCGCTGAGATCCGGTTGTAAAAAGCGTTGCGCGCCTCATCCATGTTCGGGCTGCTGGTCAGCCTGAGTATTTCTTTGCCGATGTGTTTGCCATCGGGGATCTTGTCCAGATCGACAAACACGCCGCGCTGATTGCTTTCGCGCGCAAACAGCGCCTGACGAGGCGTTTGCAGGGACAGTGCAGTGTTTCGAAATTCTTCCAGCGAATCCCTCAGGTCTCGCCCGAAGACCGTGATGGTGTTGATCAGATCGGGAAACGGTCGCCGCGCTTCCAGTAAGGCGAAGTCTTCGGTGCCGGAGTATTGATGGGAAAATTCGTGGATCAGGGTGGCGGCCTGGGCGTGGCCTTCGATGTTGAAGGGCTCACTCAGATGCTCTTGGTAGTAGGCAAGGTTCGGGTCGAAGAAATGCTCGGTGAAATGCACCATTTTGCGCTCGTCCTTGATCAGTACAAACGCACTGACGGAGGACTTGTAGATATTGGAGCCCACCACAAACCGCTCGGTGTTCATCAGGTCATCGCTGGGGTCTACCAGCGCTTCACAGATCGGCACGATCGCCTTGTGCACCTTGCCTAACAGGTTTTTATCGACCGCAGTCACCCCGAAAAAAACCTTGAGAAAGCCATCCAGCCGGCTGCCGGGAACGTTGGCTTTGAGTTGGGCCAGATTGTGCAAACTGTTGAAAGCGTAAAAACGGGCTATGTCGATGGCCTGCTGGATCTGCCGTGCTTTATACGGATGAAGGCGCTGAATCTCCTTCATGCCAATCGCTTCAATGTTCAGCAACGCCCTGCGGTTGGCTTCAATATCATCCGCGCGCGACAGGATCGACATGACTTTGCCGTAATGCGCGGCGTTCTGATCAGGCGCCAGCAACAGGCGCGAGCCGCTCTGGACCAGGCTCGGACCGGGTGCCAGATCGCTGACCATCTGCCAGACGGGCCCTGGTTGTTCTACACGGTTTACCTTGCCAGCGATCGGCGCATAGGTGCGCTTGCTGAGCAGATCCTCGTAGAGGCCGGTTTGTGGGACATGCCGCAGATCCTGCAGCGCGACATCCGTGGCTTCGAAGGGCTGCAACTCGGTGCGCAGCGGCGAGGTGGTTCTGATTTGCGACCAGCTCGGTGCAGCCTGCGCGGTGGGCGGTGCAGGGACGTCGGTGACGGGCGCGGTGCCTTCCAGCTTGAGACGCCCCAGCGAGATCATTTGCGCCGCCCCTGAAATAAAGCTTTTCAGGGCTTGCGGCCAGTGATGATCCTGCAAGCCTTCGGCGGAGTGCTTGAAGTCTTTGTAGGCCTGCCAGAGAAAAGTGAGGTAGGACACTTTACCCGGTAGCAGGCTCGCGCTCAGGCTGATACCTCGGTTGAACAGCGCTTTGGCCGTGTCCCAGTCAGCCTGGGCGTCGCGTTGCAATTGGCAGCTCAGCAATTGCGGCAGCAGTTTGAGGTTGTCAGTGAAAAACCTGTGCAGCACGTTGCCGTTGATGGGCGTGCTGGACAGGGTGAACTCACTGGTCGTGCCAGCGCTCGATTGTAAAAGCGTAGCGAAGATCGACTGTTGTGCCTGGGGCAAACGGCGAATCAGCAGGTCCTGGAACCTTCCCGGTGTGTTGATGGCGGCGATGACGCTCGCCGAATCCGCGAACTCGCGCAACACCTCTTCGCCATACGGCGAATACAGGACCAATGGGCCGGTGTGGCCGCCACCCGGACCGATCAGGTACATCCCCAAGGTTTCGACAGCGACTGCGCCTGCGGTCTTGAACAATGACAGCGGAGAAACAATCGCGTGGGCGCCTTCGACGGTTTTGCGGGCGAGGCCATCCGGCATGTCGAGCACCTGGCAGAGGTGATCGAACGCGCTGGCGGACAGCTGTTGCTGCATCTTCAGACCTTGCGCATGTTGCAGCAATTGCCAGGGCAACTGGCGATAAAAGCGCTGTCTGCGCGCCGTGGCTTGCGCATGGCCCGGTGACAACGCGGCGGTGATCTTCGCCGTGAATGTCGTGGGTATGTCCAGCGACAACAGCAATTGCCTGACAGCGCTTTGATCCAGGCCGGCCGGTAGACGCCGAGTGGTTTTCGAGGCGACCTTGAACCCGGTGCCCTGGCCGATGTTGAAATGATTCAACGCAAATTCCGTCAGCGGGCGCGCAGGGCCGGCCAATGCCAGGTTGGGGGTGATCTCGATGTTCTGCGGGTCGAGCGCGCTACCCGGGAAACGGCTGTCGAGCAACGACTGCAAGCGCTGGCTGACGTACTCGGGCAGTGAAGGCAGGCCGCTGAGGTAATCCTGCTGGTCAACCACGCTGTGGCGCCATTGCTCCAGCAGTTCGAGATAAAGCTGTTGCTCCTGCACCGGCGCCATGCCCATCCAGGCCGGCAGCGATTGTTGCTGGCGGATGGCGTTGGCCAGGTAGACGCTGCGCTCCAAATTGGTGTCAATCGGGGTTTTCACCACAACGTCAAAGGCAGCCTTGAGTTTCGACGCCGTCTTGATGCGCTGGCGAAGCTGATTGCAACGCGCAAGGAAATGCTCGATGCCGGACTGCACACGTTCCAGCAGCACGTTGTCCTCGATCAACCGCAAGGCACCCAGCGTGTACTCGTTGTGAAACCGACGTTGCTGGGGCAGCAGGTTTTCCAGCAGGGTCAGGCGATCAAGCTTGTCCTTGAGCCGATGTTCCAGGGCGAGGCGGGCGGCACCGATGCTGGCAAAGACTTCCAGGCCCTGCGCGGGTGTCCACAAAACGGCGCGACCGGAGTACAGGTCATCCAGGCCGCCACGCTCGGTCAGTAAAAAGCAGTGGGCCAAGGCCAACGCCTGCGACACCCCGGCGCTCCTGAGGGTGATTGACCAGGCATCGGGCCGGAAACCATTGAGCGAGCGACGATCATCGCGACTGGGCTGAGCGTTGTTGAACACGGTGTCGACAATCGCTTGCTCCGGCGCCTTGAGCGAACCACTCATAACGCGTAGCTGCGCCTCATGGGTCACGCCGCTGACCAACACGTTGCTGAGCCTGCCTTTGAGAGTGTCGAGGTACCGGCGCTGTTCAGCTTCGGTCGCCGTCGGCTGCCCTCTGAACGTGCCGGTCAGCACGATGTTTTCCAGATCACAGGTGTCGGCAATCCTCATCGCCTTGTGCGCCAGCACTTCGGAAGGTTGTTGCACGCCGGTCAATACCGGCCGTGTCGACCAACGCTCGCCGGCGTCGAGAGTCAACAGCCGTTCATGCAGCATGGCGCGGATATCCAGGGCCTTGTCGAACAATGAATGAATGTCGACGCCGCCATCGCTTTGGCGGAACACTTGCAAGGCGTAGGCGATGTTCTGCCGTTGCTTGGTGATGATCGCCTCGCACAGCACTTTGAAGGGCTCGCCGCCGAGGCTTTCTCCCGTCACGTTCGGGCGATTGAAACCAATG
The DNA here is from genome assembly GCF_016613125.1 of Pseudomonas sp. MF6776. Taxonomy (NCBI): domain Bacteria; kingdom Pseudomonadati; phylum Pseudomonadota; class Gammaproteobacteria; order Pseudomonadales; family Pseudomonadaceae; genus Pseudomonas; species Pseudomonas sp. MF6776. The sequence goes on along the minus strand of NZ_JAENSQ010000009.1, from coordinate 135,299 downwards.
AACCGATTACGCTCCTGCATGCTCAGCAAGCCGTAGAATTCATCCTGATGACCGCGTGCGCCGAACTTGCTCAACACGGTGTCTCGCAGGTCAGGGTAGTCCTTGAGCACCTGCAAACCGTGCGTGGGCGTGTACAGACAGGCATCAATGTGGCTGATCATCAGCGAACCGGCCAACTCGACATACTCGGGTTGGTACTCCCAGATCCGCACGTTTTCGATAGTCGGGCGACCGGCCGGTAATGCGTCGGGCTGGATCATCTGATGCAGGACGGCGAACTTGTCAGCGCTGAGGATGGCGCCTTCGCGTTTGATCATCAGGTCCGCGCGGGCCTGCTCTTGCAGCACGGCACTGAAGAACGTGTTACGCGGCGAGCCTGTTTCGGCGGGCGCCTGCCAGTAGTGTTGCAATTGTTGAAAGAGCAACACCTGCAGCTTGCCCGCGACCGCATCAAGCGCCTCTTCCCATACGGCCTGGTCGCGATCGAACGGGGCACGCCCGGGATGGGAAAACTCATGCATCTGGTCAGTTGGCCAACCCTGATTGCGGTAGACCATCAACACTGCGTCACTCAGGCTGATGGAGTCGTGCCAGTGCCTGACGGACTGCGTTGGCGATACGGCGTTAGCGCTGCCCAGCGCGGCATCGAGGTAGAAGTTGACTCGGGTCAGCGCCTGATTGATGTGAGGCAAACGGATGTTCAACAAGCCGTTGAGGAGCGTTTCCAGCATCGATGTCAGCGAGGGCAGGCGTTTCAACTCGTCGAGCGTGGCCTGGGCATTGCGTTGCTGGCTCGCGAGAATCTGCGCCTTCTGCTGATCGAAAATGTCGCCTTCGATGGTTTCGAACGTCAGCGTGCGTTGCCGCTGTTCGACAATGTCCCTGCGTTGGCCGAGCGCGATGAAGGCCAGAAGCAGGTCATCTTCTTCGGCGTCCTTCAGACGTTTTTCGAGCTGTTTTTTCAGCGTGGCCAGGCTTTCGTATTTCTTGATGCCGTCATAGGGCGTGTACAGGATCGCGCCCTTGTCATCAGGCGTTTCGCTGAGAATGAAACAGCCTGCCAACGTCACTGAGGGCGCCGTGCCCGCGTGAATGTGAATGCTTTGCGCGAGCATCGGCGGGGTTTGCCGGCTGCGCAGTGCCTGGGTGGCGAGTTTTACATGGCCCAGCCAGGTGAAATCCTTGGCATTGAGGTTGTGCGTTTTACCCAGTTGCCTCCACAGCGCAGGAAAATTCAGGGTTTCGGGAAACAGCAGCGGGGATGCCGGCTCAGTCATCATCAGGTCTCGAAATGGCGCGTGCGGCGCGAAGAGTGAAATCCGAGACTAGGGGCGATGAAGGCGGCGCAGGTGGTAGATAGTTATCGCACGGCCAGATGCTGGTGCTTTGGACGGCAGGCGTCGAAGGGTTGACAGGGTACTGTTGTGGCGTGGTTAATCGGTGCGCAAGTTGTCCGTACGCTGGTGTTCCCTCCAATAACTATTCTGGAGCTTCAGATGTCTGCGCCAAACGATTGTGCAATACCTGCCGCCGCTTCCTCGATCACCGTTGAGGCGCTGACCCGGTTGCTTGAAAGCGTGTTTCTGCGCAATGGCACCAGTGCCGAAGTAGCGCGGGTGCTGGCTGCCAACTGCGCCAATGCCGAGCGTGATGGTGCTCATAGCCACGGCGTGTTCCGCATTCCCGGCTATGTTTCGACCCTGAACAGTGGCTGGGTCAACGGCCAGGCAGTGCCCCAGGTTGAAGACGTCGCCTCGGGTTTTGTTCGGGTCGATGCCGGTAATGGCTTTGCCCAGCCTGCACTGGCGGCTGCACGAGCGCTGCTGGTGGAGAAGGCGCGTCACGCCGGAATCGCCGTGTTGGCCATTCGCAACTCTCACCATTTCGCCGCGCTGTGGCCGGATGTCGAGCCTTTCGCCGAGGAAGGGCTGGTGGCATTGAGCGTGGTCAACAGCATGACTTGCGTGGTGCCGCACGGCGCTGACCGGCCATTGTTCGGCACCAATCCGATTGCATTTGCTGCCCCACGCGCCGGCGCCGCACCCATCGTTTTCGACCTGGCTACCAGTGCCATCGCCCATGGCGACGTGCAGATCGCCGCGCGCAAAGGTGAAAAACTGCCGCCGGGGATGGGCGTCGACAGCCTCGGCCAGCCGACTCAGGACCCCAAGGCGATTCTGGAAGGCGGGGCATTGTTGCCATTTGGCGGGCACAAGGGCTCGGCGCTATCGATGATGGTCGAATTGCTCGCGGCGGCGCTTACGGGAGGGAATTTTTCTTTCGAGTTCGACTGGTCCAACCATCCAGGGGCGAAAACACCGTGGACCGGCCAGCTGTTGATCGTCATCGACCCAAGCAAGGCGGCGGGGCAAAGCTTTGCCGAACGCAGCGAAGAACTGGTGCGTCAGATGCATGGGGCAGGGCTCAAGCGCTTGCCGGGGGACCGTCGGCATTTGCAGAGGGCGAGGTCACTGGCGCAGGGGATTGTGCTGGATGAGGCGACTTTGCTGCAGCTCAGAACGCTGGCTGGATACTGAGGTGTGGTGAGGGGACGAGTCCCCTCACCACAGGAGATTGCTTAGCGACGACCGAGCAGCAGACCCACCACCAGGCCAAAGCCGGCCGAGATGGCCACGGTTTGCCAAGGGTGGCCGCCGATGTAGCTTTCGGTGGCTTCGACCGCAGGTTTGGTGCGATCACGCACGCTGGATACCGAGTCCAGCGCCTGCTGCAGCTTCACCGAGATTTGTCCGCGCAGGGTCTCCGCTTCTTCACCTACCATCGAGGCACTGCTCTTGAGTAGTTTTTCGGACTCTTCGATCAGCGCCTGAAGGTCGCTGAAGGCTTGATCCTTGATTTGATCCTGGGCGGCTTGCACGGCGGATTTGCGGGCCATTGGGTGACTCCTTGCAGTTGAATGGACAGTGATCAATGGAGTGTGACGCTGGGGGAAAAGTTGCACTGAATTTAGTCCGGAATCAAAAACCTGCGCGGGAGATTTCCGTCGAGCGTGTAAGATGTCGGCATTTTACGCCGCAGGATAAATCCCCATGAGTTTCAATCTGGCCGACAAACCCCTCGCAGAGCGCGCCGCGCTGGAAGACGAGAAATCCCGTCTGTTCGACCTCTGGCAAAGTAATCTGGGCAAGGCCAAAGGCGAAGCCGCACGGTTGTTCGGCGAGCGGGCCAAGCGCAAAGGCAAATGGGCCGAGTGGGTCCGTGCGGAACTGGACGGCATGTCACCGCCGGAGTTCGCCAACATGGTGCGCAGTGAGGTCAACCGCTTGATGGCGGCGAAGTAACGCCGCTTCAGTCGCGCTTGAAACACGCAACAATGGCTTCGCGGACTTTCACCACCACAGGGTCGAGCTGGGTACTGGTGCGCCAGCCCAGCTCGATCGGGTAACGCGGCAAGGCCAGCGGGCAGGGCAACAGCGCCAGGCCGCTGAGGGCGGCGATGCTCGCGGCGGCATGCGCCGGGATCGTCGCCACCGCCTGACTGCCCTTGAGCAGAAAAGGCAGCGCGGCAAAATGCGTGGTCGACGCACACACTCGTCGACTCAGGCCTGATGCCGCCAGCCCTTCATCGGTGATGCCGATAAAACCACCCGACGACACCAGAAGATGCTCGCGGGCAACAAACTCCTGCAGATCGATTTGTTGCTGGCCGGGCGCAAGGCTCACCGGGTCCACCAGGCACGCATAACCCCCTTCGCCCAACACCTGACGGCTGAGCAAGCGTTCGGCAAATCCGCCAGCAGTGATCGCCAAGTCGATGCTGCGTTCCATCAGCGCGCGGGCGACGATCTGGCTGTGGGTCTGGCGGAAGATCAGCCGCAGTTTCGGTGCACTGCGAGCGATTTCCTCGATCAAGCGACGGCCGTAAGCAATTTCAAAATCGTCCGAAAGGCCAACAGTGACCGAACGACCGTCGTAGTGATTGGCCGTCGGATCAACCATCGCCAGACTTTGCCTGCATTTGTTCAGCGCCTCGCTGACCACCGGTTTCAGTTGATTGGCCTTGAGCGTCGGCGCCAATCCGCGGCCGGTGCGCACAAACAACTGATCGCCGTAAACCTCACGCAGACGCCGCAATGCCGCGCTGACTGCCGATTGCGTCACGCCCAGACGCAACGCTGCGCGGCTGGCACTGGATTCTTCATGCAGGGCTTCGAAGACTTTCAACAGGTTGAGGTCGACCGTGGCGATATTCATTTGGCTCATATCATTCAGCAGCGAACGGGGCTTTATTCATGATCCCGTGACGCCGGAGAATCAGCAACACTTGAATCGGATGGAGTGACCGCGATGCCAAAATCAATCGTTGCTGCGCTGCAAATCGGCGCATTACCCGGTGGCAAAGACGCTACCCTGGCGCACATTCTCAGTTGGGAGGCGGCCATCATTGAATCAGGGGCGGCGTTGGTGGTGATGCCGGAAGCCTTGCTCGGTGGCTATCCGAAAGGTGAGGGCTTTGGCACGCAACTGGGTTATCGATTGCCAGAAGGTCGTGAAGCGTATGCGCGTTATTTTGCCAATGCCATTGATATGCCGGGTGCGGAGACCGACGCGTTGGCGGCTTTGGCGGCGCGCACCGGGGCCAATCTGGTGATCGGCGTGATCGAGCGCTCGGGCAGCACGTTGTATTGCACGGCGCTGTATTTCGATCCGCAGTCCGGACTTGTCGCCAAACACCGCAAACTGATGCCCACCGGTACCGAGCGGCTGATTTGGGGCAAAGGCGACGGCTCGACGCTGCCGGTGCTCGACAGCCAGGTCGGCAAACTCGGCGCGGTGGTGTGCTGGGAGAACATGATGCCTTTGCTGCGCACGGCGATGTACGCCAAGGGTATTGAGGTCTGGTGCGCACCGACCGTGGATGAGCGCGAGATGTGGCAGGTGAGCATGCGCCACATCGCTCATGAGGGGCGCTGTTTTGTGGTCAGCGCCTGTCAGGTGCAGGCGTCGCCGAATGAGCTGGGTTTAGAGATCGCCAATTGGCCGCAGGATCGTCCATTGATTGCCGGTGGCAGCGTGATCGTCGGGCCGATGGGTGATGTGCTGGCGGGGCCGTTACGCGGCGAGGCAGGGCTGCTGACGGCTGAAATCGATACAGATGACCTGATCCGGGCGCGCTATGACTTCGACGTCGTCGGCCATTATGCGCGGCCGGATGTGTTTGAGTTGAGCGTTGATGAGCGCGCCAAACCGGGCGTGCGGTTCAACACATAACCCTTGTGGCAAAGCCTGGCCTGGGTCGTATCTGGATCCCCACAGGACAACAACCGGGATCCGGGATTGCGCCGGCCTGGCAAGGTCAGTGGGTTGATCAGCGAGGCTAACGCATTTTTACCAGGTCGCGGCGCTGGCCTTGGGCAGGCTGAGCTTGCCGCTGTCGACAAAACGCATGGTGCCGAACAGTCCGCCGGCGAGTTTTCCGCGCAGCACGTAGGGCAGGTTGTCGAGGGTTTGCGTCTGGCTCAGGCCGAGGGTCTGGCGCAACACCGAGAACGCGGAAACGCTGACCGGGACGCTGACCACGGTTTCGGAAAACCGCGCGATGGTCCCGCTCTGGTCGCTGACGCCCGAGGCCAGCGCATGGCCGTTGACCTCCAGATCGAGGGCGATGCCGTTGTAATCGATAGCGGTTTCGTTGGGGTTCTGTACGCGCAGTTTGATCGCGAAACGCACTTCCAGATCCTGACTGGTCAGCGGTTCGATCCCGACCACGTTGATGTTGACCGGGTCACGATTGGGAAACAGCGCGCAGGCACTGAGCGACAGCAAAAGTAGCGACAGGATCAAAGCGTGCAAGCGGCGCATAAACAGTCTCTCAACAAAAAAGGGCTGAGCCGCTACCGGATCAGCCCTTTTTTATTCAGAGCGCAGCGTTAGCGGTTCAACTGTGCGACAGCCGCAGGCGAGGCAGGTTCACCCTTGGCCGGGACATCCGGGTTTTCCATGACTTGCAGGATAGAGGCTTCCGGATCGAAGTCGTCCTCCTCAAGTTCGATGAATTCTTCCGGCAGGAAGATGTTCAGCACGATAGCGCACAACGCGCCCACGGTGATCGGCGATTCAAAGATGTTGCGCAGCGCCTGGGGCAGTTCGCGCAGGACTTCCGGCACGGCGGCGATGCCCAGGCCCATGCCCAGGGAAATGGCCACGATCAGCATGTTGCGCCGGTGCAGGCCAGCCTCGGCGAGGATCTTGATCCCGGCCACGGCCACGGTGCCGAACATCACCAGTTCGGCGCCGCCGAGCACGGGTTTGGGCATCAGTTGCAACACCGCACCAATCATCGGGAACAGCCCCAGCAAAACCAGCAGGCCGGCAATGAAGAAGGCGACGTAACGGCTGGCAACGCCAGTGAGCTGAATCACGCCGTTGTTCTGCGCGAAGGTCACCATCGGCATGCTGTTGAACACCGCTGCCATTGCCGAGTTGAGACCATCGGCGAGCAAACCGGACTTGATCCGGCGGATGTACAACGGGCCTTTGACCGGTTGCCGGGAAATCATCGAGTTGGCAGTCAGGTCACCGGCAGCCTCCAGCGGCGAGACGAGGAAAATCACTGCGATGGGTACAAACGCTACCCAGTCGAAATTGAAGCCGTACTTGAACGGCACCGGCACGCTGACCACTGGCACGTCGGGCAAATTGGCAAAGTCGACGGCGCCCATCAACCACGCAACGACGTAGCCGAGGGTCAGGCCGATAACTATCGCGCCCAGACGCAGGAACGGCACGTCGACTCGGTTCAGCACAACAATGGTGCCGAGCACCAGCGCCGCCAGAAACAAATGGCTGGCGCCGCCCAAGTCCGCCGCGCCGAAACCGCCGGCGATGTCGGTCATTGCCACTTTGATCAGCGACAGGCCCATCAGCGTGATGATCGTGCCAGTGACCACCGGGGTAATCAGCATGCGCAATTTGCCGATGAACTGGCTCAGCGCTACTTCAATGAACGCGGCGAAAAAGCACACGCCGAAGATTGTCGAGAGGATTTCATCGGTGCCGCCACCGCGGGCCTTGACCATAAACCCGGCACTGAGAATCACGCTGATAAAGGAAAAACTTGTTCCTTGCAGGCACAGCAAACCAGAGCCTACCGGGCCGAAACGCTTGGCCTGAACGAACGTGCCCAGGCCCGAGACGAACAGCGCCATGCTGATCAGGTAAGGGATTTCGCTTTGCAGACCGAGGGCGCCGCCCATGATCAGGGTCGGGGTGATGATGCCGACGAAACTCGCCAACACGTGTTGCAACGCTGCAAACACAGTGGCGGTCAGGTGCGGGCGGTCGTTGAGGCCGTAGATCAGATCGTTGTTGCGCAGGGCTTTTTCGGAGGCGGTCATGATGATTTGCGCGCCGTGAGGCGGGGCCGGGTCAGAAAATGGAGGCGCAGGATGCCGGAAGAGGGCGGCGAGGGCAACGCAATAAAACTGCCTGAAAGGTCAGGTTTTATTGGGTGTAGAAGGATTTCACAGGCAACTTCGAACGATCGCAGACTTCGGTGGCGCCTACAGGGGATTGGTTCAGCAGCTGTCGAAGCATGCGATCTTTCAGGTAAACGCCGCCAGCAAATCCTCTTCAAACGCCTTCTGCGCATCCCCCGGTACCTGCGCCCGATGCCGGGCCAGATGGAACGCCACGTCAAAACTCAACTCACCCTCACGCAGCGGACGCAACAGGCCGCTATTCTGCCAGCCAGCCGCGTAGTGATCCGGCAGATAACCCACATGTTTGCCGGAAAGGATAAACGCCAGCGTGCCTTCAACCTGCTCCGATCGCGCCGAACAGCGCTTGCCTTGAAACGGCTCTTCAAAGCGTAAAAAACGGTACGGATGATCAACCCGGTCACACGCCTCGATCGCCGCATCACTGGGCGCATCATCGCTGAACAATGGATGCCCGACCGCGCAATACAAATGCTGGGTCTCACTGAACAAATGGCGGTAGTCGAACGCACTTTGCACCTGCGAGAAATAGCCTATCGCCAGATCCAGCCGTTGTTGCAGCAGCAGTCGTTCCATCTCGCCGGGCATTGCGCTGATCAATTCGATGCGCACTGATTCATCGCGTTCTCGAAAGCGCCGGATCGCTTCGGCGACCCGTTGCAGCACCGATTGGTCGACTGCTTCGGAGATGCCCAAACGCACTTCGCCGATCAAACGCCCGGCGACCCCGTTGGATTGGTGGCGAAAGGTCTCAATCGATTCAAACAGGCTGCGGACGGCGATCAACAGCTGCTCACCTTTGGGCGTCACGCTGAAACCGCCCTTGCCCCGGCTGCACAGGCGATAACCGAGACGGGTTTCCAGCTTCGCCATCTGCTGACTGATGCTCGACTGGCTAAGGCCCAGTTCGCCTTGCGCCGCGCTAAACCCGCCGCATTCAACCACCCGCACAAACAGGCGCAACAACTGCAAATCGACATCATGAAGCTGCCCGAGCATCACATTACTCCGGGATAAAGTCAGGTTAATAAACTTGGTATTTTGCCAATGTATCCGAGCGCGCATCCTGCCACCACTTCCTCCGGTCAGGTGTTCGTCATGGCTCAAGTGTTCAAGCTGTGTTTCCCCGCGCTGTTGTTGTCCGTGGTCATCAACGCTCACGCCGAGGACAAAACCCTCAACCTCTATAGCTGGGCCGATTACGTGCCGCCGAAGACCTTGCAGCGCTTCGAGCAGGCAACAGGCATCCATGTGCGCTACGACACGTTCGATACGTCCGAGGTGCTGGAAACCAAACTGCTCACGGGCGGCAGCGGCTACGACGTGGTGGTGCCATCCTCCAGCGTGCTGGCCCGTGGACTGGCGGCCGGCGCACTGAAAGAGATTCCCCACGACGGGCTGATGGGGTACGCCAATCTCGATGCCGATCTGCTGGAGAAACTTGCCGCCGTCGACCCCGGCAATCGCTATGGCGTGCCTTACACCTGGGGCACGCTCGGGCTGGGGATGAACGTCGAAGCGGTCAAACAACGCCTGCCTGACGTGCCGTTGAACAGCCTCGATCTGCTGTTCAAACCAGAATACGCCAGCAAGCTGAAGGACTGCGGGATCGCGATTCTCGATTCGCCGCAGGAGGTCATCGGCCTGGCGCTGCATTACCTCGGCAAAGATCCGTACAGCACCGACAAGCAGGATCTGGCCGCCGCCGAGGCGTTGTTGCACACACTTCAGCCGTCGGTGCTGTACGTCGCCACCGGTCGACAGATCAGCGATCTGGCCAACGGCACAGTGTGTCTGGCCCTGACCTACAACGGCGACGCGAGCATGGCCGCCGATCAGGCGCGCAAGGCTGACAAACCGTTTGAGGTCGCTTACCGCATTCCCAAGGAAGGCACGCTGATCTGGCAGGACAACCTAGCGATCCCCAAGGATGCGCCGCACCCCGAAGCGGCCCGGGCGTTCATCGAGTTCATGTTGCGCCCCGATTCGGTCGCCGAGCTGACCAATACGCTGTTTTTCGCCACCGCCAACCAGGCCGCGACGCCGCTGGTGGATGAAGCGGTGCGCAACGACCCCGACATTTATCCGCCGAGCGCCGTGCGCGAACGGCTTTATGCCGACCGCAGCATGAGTCTCAAGGAAATGCGTCAGCGCACGCGTCTGTGGACCTCTTTCCGTAGCCACCAATAACAAAAGGAGTACACCGATGGACGTGCCAAACCTCAATGACCAAGCCATGACGCGCGACAGCCTTTACGGCACTTGCGCCGAAAGCACTTACGCCGGGATCACCAGTTTCATGCGTCGACGCTACAGCCGCGACCTGCGTGGCGTCGACGTGGCGGTCAGCGGCGTGCCGTTCGACACCGCCACCAGCAACCGCCCGGGCGCTCGATTCGGACCACGCGGGATTCGCGCGGCGTCCAGCGGCATTGCCTGGGAACGTCACTGGCCGTGGGCGTTTGACCCGTTCGATCATCTGGCGGTGGTCGACTTCGGCGACTGCGATTTCGACTACGGCGCGCCGCACAGCATCCCGGAAGGCATCGAGGCCCACGCCGAACATATCCTCAATGCCGGCAGCGCGATGTTGACCTTCGGTGGCGATCACTTCATCAGCTACCCACTGCTCAAGGCCCATGCGCGCAAGCACGGCAAACTGTCGTTGATCCACTTCGACGCACACAGCGACACCTGGCCGGACGAGGACGGCAAGCGTGTCGATCACGGCACCATGTTCTGGCATGCGGCGCGCGAAGGTCTGGTGGATCCGGCGCGTTCGGTGCAGATCGGTTTGCGCACCACCAATGACGATCATCAGGGCTTCCAGGTGCTCGACGCCCGGCAGGTGCATCGGCGCGGCTGTGAGGCGATTGTTGAAGCGATTCGCGCGCGGGTCGGCGATAACCCGGTGTACCTGACGTTCGATATCGACTGCCTCGATCCCGCCTTCGCCCCCGGCACCGGGACGCCGGTTTGCGGCGGCTTGAGCACGGTGCAGGCGCTGGAAATCCTCGGCGGCTTGCGCGGGATCAATCTGGTCGGCATGGACGTGGTGGAAGTGGCGCCGGCTTATGACCATGCGGAAGTCACTTCACTTGCAGCGGCGACATTGGCCATGGAAATGCTCTGCCTGTATGCCGCGAGGCACAAAGTCGACCTCTGAAACGCGACACAAAATCCTGTGGGAGCCAGCGTTTCTCTCGGCAGCCCATAGGGTTTGGTTTGAGGTGGGCGGGGTTGAGTCGAATCGGGCTGGAAAAAACGTCGGCAAAAAGCCCACATTTTTTCGGGGGACACCATGGCATACTGCCGCGCATGACTTTCGACTCTCCGCTAAGCGCCTGGCAGCATGCCATCGAGCACAAGGGTTTCATCCAGGATGAAGCTCAGGAACACGCCGTATGGGCGCTGCAAAAATGCCACGAAGCCTTGCACGCCGGCGCCCGCTCGGTCAGCGGCGTGTACTTGTGGGGCCCCGTCGGGCGCGGCAAGACGTGGCTGATGGATCAGTTCTATCAAAGCTTGCGAGTGCCGGCGCGGCGGCAACACTTCCATCATTTCATGGGCTGGGTGCACCAGCGTTCGTTCCAGTTGACTGGCATCGCCGATCCGCTGCGTGCGCTGGCCAAGGAGTTGGCGAGCGAAGTGCGGGTGCTGTGCTTCGACGAACTGTTTGTCAACGACATAGGCGATGCGATCATTCTCGGGCGCCTGTTCCAGGTCATGTTCGACGAAGGCGTGGTAGTGGTCTGCACCTCCAACCTGCCGCCGGATGATTTGTACGCCGATGGCTTCAATCGCGATCGCTTTGTCCCGGCAATCGCGGCGATCAAGGCGCATATGCAAGTGGTTCCGGTGAATGGCGCCGAGGATCATCGCCTGCATCCGGGCGCGCTCCACCAGCGCTACTTTGTCGCCAATGCCGGAAGCAGCAGTGCGCTGGGCGAGGTCTTTGACGCGTTGACGGCCGGGCAATCGGCCAGCGCTGAACCGGTAACGGTCGGCCATCGCGTGCTCAACGTGGTGCAGGCCAGTCCGACTGTGCTCTGGTGTCGTTACGCCGACCTGTGCGAGCAACCGTTCGCCGCCATGGATTTCATCGCGCTGTGCGACAACTACCGGGCTATTCTGTTGAGCGAGGTGCCGAACCTCAGCGCACAGAAGCGCGAAGGACGCATCGCTCGCGGCACCGAAGACGGCAGCGCGCAAGTGGTGGCGGGGGATCGTGAGTTGCCACAGTTATCGGTGCACGACGATGGCGTGCGGCGTTTTATTGCCTTGGTCGACGAGTGCTACGACCGCAAGGTGCCGCTGTACATCGAGGCACACGTGGCGATGGAGACGCTCTACACCGAGGGCTATCTGCAGTTCCCGTTCCGCCGCACCCTCAGTCGCTTGCAGGAAATGCAATTGCAGCGCTTTGCCGAGGCTTGAAAGAAGAGGGCGCCCACATGAACCAGCCGCTGTCCCATCATCTATTGACCATGGCGTATCAAAACGCCTGGGCCAATCACCGACTGGCCAAGGCCTGGACGCAACTCGACGACAGCGACCTGTCGGCCCCTCGGGTGAGTTTTTTTCCGAGCCTGCGGCTGACCCTCAACCATATCCTCACCTGTGACTGGTTCTACGTGGATGCGCTGGAGCGCGAACTGCGCGGGGACGAACCGCATCCTGACTGCTACGTGTTTTTCAACGCCGCCGAACCCTTTACCGACCCACTTCCATTGCGTGAGGAACAGGCCCGTGTCGATCGTCGGCTGATCGCTTATTGCGAACAACTGCGCGATGCCGATCTGGGCCGGCTCGTCACTATCGCCCGCGAGATACCGCAGCACGACAGCCGCTTGCGCATGCTTTCACACCTGTTTGAGCATCAGATTCATCATCGTGGGCAGGTGCACGGGATGCTCAGCGACACCGCCGTGAAACCGCCACAACTCGACGAGTTTTTCTGTGTGGGTGAGGCGCGATTGCGCGCCGGGGATTTTGCTGAGCTGGGCTGGACCGAGGAGCTGATCTGGGGTCGTTGAGCGACCTTGTGATCTTTTGCTTTCCCTGCGGGTTGTCGGCCGCACCGCGCTCGCGCTAAGGTCTTGCTGTGCCTTTCAGCAAGCACTTTGCGCGCTGGGGCTTTTGTGTTCGGGGATGGAAATGGATTCCGCAGAAATTCTTGTGCTTCAGGCCAGTTACACCAATCCAGTGCATGCCGAGGCCATTGGCGTTGTGCTCAATCACTATGCAGAAAATCCCATGGGCGGCGAGCAGCCGATCGACCCTGAGTTGCTGCGACGACTGCCCGAAGAGCTGGCGCGCCGGCCGCACGCCTTCAGTGTGCTGGCATTTGTCGGCGGTGAACCGGCAGGGTTGGTGAACTGCTTTGAGGGGTTTTCCACGTTCGCATGCAAACCCTTGGTCAACGTCCACGATGTGGCGGTGATGAGCAAGTTTCGCGGTTTGGGGTTGAGCCAGAAAATGCTCCGCAAGGTCGAGGAAATCTCCCGTCAGCGCGGCTGCTGCAAGATCACTCTCGAAGTACTGGAAGGCAACGCCGTGGCGCAGAACGCCTACAGCAAGTTCGGTTTTGCGCCCGGCATGTTCAACCCTGATCACGGGCGCATGCTGTTCTGGATCAAGGATCTTCAGGCATAAAAAAAGGCGCCCGAAAAGGGCGCCTAACTGTCTTCCCCCAGGCCGGAGCGCAGCCGTGGGAGGTTCATCGGTTGCTCTGTAAAAACTCAGTCGCGGTAGGACTCGGTCACTTGCGCCGTCTGATCGGCGGGAACCCGAATCTCTTTCGCGTTGGCGTCGTTCGCCTGTTCGCTTTGCGCGTGATGGACCGGGAAATTGTCGAAGTAATGACGCATGCGTTCGGCGCCACCTTCAGCGAAAGCGCTGGCGGAACCAAGGGCGAGTAGCCCGGCAAGCATTGCGGTGGTGATTTTCATGGTGCCTCCTACTGAACAAGTCGGAGCCGTTCGTCCATGAAGCAGATCTCGGAGGCAATTGTGTGCGGAGCGAATTAACTCGGGGTTAACACCCTTTGACGGCGTGCCATACCTGTAGCGAGGACGCTTGTTCCTGCACTACAGGTGATGGGTGCATAAAAGAAAGTCAGAGCTTCCAGTCCAGGCTCACCGTCACTGTGCGCGGATCGCCCCAATACACGCCGTTGTAGAAACCGACGTTTTCGTAGTACTTCTTGTCGAAGAGGTTATCGACGTTCAGCGAGGCCGAGAGGTTTTTGTCGATCGCGTAGCGCGACATCAGCTTGACCACGGTGTAGGCGCCCTGGTGAATTTTGGCATTTTCGGTGATGAATTCGCCCTCGGCATCGCGGCCGATCGGGCGATTCGAATCTCTGAAAATACGGCTCTGCCAATTCACTGCACCGCCGACAGTCAACGCCTGCCATTCACCCGGCAAACGATACGCCGTGGAAACCCGCAGCATGTTCAGCGGTTGGTTTTCATTGGTGCGTTGTTGCTCACCGTTGGCCGAATGGGTGTAGGTGTAGCCGGCGGTCATGTTCCAGCCGTTGAGAATTTCGCCGGAGACCTCGGCTTCGAAACCATTGACCTTGTTGCCTTTACCGCCTGACTTGTAGAACTTTTCGCGGGTGACCGGATCTGGCGGCACCGAATTGTCGACCTCGGCAACGTTGTCCTGCTTGCTCCAGAACAGCGCCGTGGCCACGTTGAGCCGCTCTTCCAGCAAACTGCCTTTGAGGCCCAGTTCATAGTTGCTGCCGACGACCGGATCGAGATACTTGCGGCTGGTGTCGCGGTTGCTCTGCGGTTTGAAAATATCGGTGTAGCTGACGTAAGCGGTGTATTCCGGCGTCAGGTCGTAGAGCAGGCCGGCATAGGGTGTCCAGACGTCATTTTGTTGCTGGCGAGTTGTTTCAACGCGGGTCAATCGCAGGCTTTTGTCATACGAGTAGTCGGCATTTTGCCCTTCCCAACTGCCGTAGCGGCTGCCGATCACGGCGTGCAACTGATCGGTCAGGCTCAGGCGCGTGGCGATATAGCCCGCCTTCTGTCGCGTGTTGCCCCTGGAGCTGGTGAGGCCTGTGACGGTGTCGGGGAACTTGGCGATATCGCCCATGTATTTCCAGTCGCGGATGCTGCCGTAACCGGCGGCACGCGGTCCGTTGACGGTCTTCGGGGAGTAGGAGCGGTGTTCTGCTTCGCCATAGCCGAACATCATTTCGTGCTCACGACCGAGCAATGAATAGGGGCCGGAGAGATTGAAGTCATAGACGTCCATTTTCTGCGTGCCGACCATGTGCGAAGAGTAAGCAACCATGCCACTGCGGTCTGCGTCGGGGAAACCTTCGCCGCCATAGTAGACCTTGCCGTCGATATCGCTTTGGCGATGGGTGTAGGCCGCCTTCAGGTGCCAGCCTCCAGCCAGTGCCTGATCAACGGTGGCGAAGGCGGTTTTATCCTTGAGCGGCCACGAACTCCAGGAAGTCGCCATATTGGTCGAGCGACCCAGTCCGGCCTTGCCGCCATCGGCGTTCCAGTAAGGTACGGTGCCCCAGGCCGAACCTTGCACCTGCTTGTCCTGATAGTCATAACCCACGGCGAGCACCGTGGAATCGGTCAGGTCGGCCTCAAGAATTCCGTAGCCGACTTCCCGTTGCAGCGCGTACTTGTCGCGAAACGACTGGCTGTCGCGATAAGCCAGCACCGTACGCCCGCGCAAACGGCCATCGAAGGCCAGCGGGCCACCGACATCGACGTAACTGTAGTAATCGTCGTAGCTGCCACCGCTGACCCCGGCCAACGCCTGAAGCTGGGCCGTCGGCCGTTTACGCACCATGTTGATGGTCGCCGACGGATCGCCCGCACCCGTTGTCAGGCCAGTGGCACCGCGCACGACTTCTATGCGGTCGTAGATGATGGTGTCGGCGTCGGACTTCATGCGGTCGAACGTGTTGAGCATCCCGTCGATCTGGAAGTTGTTGATCGAATAACCCCGGGAGGAATAGCTGACCCGATCCGAGTCAAGGTGCTGGACCACCACGCCAGTGGTCTGGCTCATGGCTTCGGACAATGTACCGAGTTTGAAATCATCCATCTGCTGGCGGGTGACCACGGACACCGACTGTGGCGTTTGCTTGATCGACAGGTTCATCCGCGTAGCGGTGCTCATGGCGCCGGTGGTGTAAGCGTGGGTGTTTTCGGTGCTGCTGCCCAGGCCTTGCGCGGAGATGTTGGTCGATGCCAGTTCCAGCGCCGGAGCGGTGGGCTCCGGTGGTTTTTCGGCTTCGGAATCAGCCAGCAGATCGGTGCTCAGGGCGGCTCCGCAGAGGCCCAGGGTAAGGGTCATGGAACGGGTGATGGGCGCGAACATCGCAGCCGACTCCTTGTCTTCGAGGGGAAAAAATCCGTTTGTTCAAAGACGAAGCGCGAAACTGCGATTTAGTATCAAACGCGAAATACTTTCATTTGAAAATGTTGCAGGCATGAAAAAGGGGCCGGTTTCGGCCCCTCTGCGATGTCACTGTTGTACGACTTTCGACTCTGCGCCCGCGACGGGCTTGGGCTTCATCAGGCTGAAATCGATCAGCGCCCGTTGTTCACGCTGATACGGATCGCCGATCAGCAGTGGACGAACCTTGAAGCTGTCGCTGACCACGCTTTTGCTGCGGTCCAGTTCGTCGAAGCTCAAACCGGCCAGGTCTGCCCACGTGTGGATCAGATGCGAGCTGCTGTACGGTCGCTGCAAGTCACCGGCCAGATTCCAGTCATGGTTTTCGCGCCATTTCGGCGAGGCCCAGGCCATGAACGGAATGGTGTACATCGGCGCGGTCGGTTTGTTTTCGTTGCGGCCCAGGGTGCTGTGGCCTACCGAGTCGAACACGTCTTCGCCGTGGTCCGAGAGATACAGCAGGAAGCCATTCGGATCGGATTTGGCGTAATCCTTGATCAGGCTCGACACGACAAAGTCGTTGTACAGCACGGCGTTGTCATAGCTGTTGTAGGTCGGTACCTGATCGTCACGCACACCCGGCGGAACACCGTTGCGATCCTTGAACTTGTCGAAGGTCGGCGGATAACGGTATTGGTAGCTCATGTGGGTGCCGAGCAAATGTACGACGATCAACTTGCGCGGCGCCGCATCGGCCAGCGCCTTGTTGAACGGCTCGATCACGTCGCCGTCGTACTGGGCAGCGTTCTGGTTGCGGTTGTTGTTGAGGTACACCTGCTCGTCGGCCTGTTCTGAGAAGGTCGTGAGCATGGTGTTGCGCTTGGTCATGGTCTGCTGGTTGGTGATCCAGAAGGTCTTGTAACCCGCCTGTTTCATCATGCTGACCAACGATGGCGTAGACAGGTAGAGGTCCGGGTTTTCTTCGTCAGCGAAAGTCAGTACCTGCTGCAACGCCTCGATGGTGTAAGGGCGAGGGGTCACGACGTTGTCGAAAATCGCCAGTTGATCCTTGAGTTTGTCCAGTTCCGGCGTGGTGTTGCGCGGGTAGCCGTACAGGCTCATGCGCTGACGGTTGGTCGACTCGCCGATTACCAGCACAAGCGTTGACGGCTGATCGGCGCCGGCAGCCTTGAGGTTATGCAGCGGCGGGATCTTGCTGGCGCTGTCCAGCATGCCCTGCATGTCTTCCAGGGTGTCGAGATAACGGTGATAAGCCACTGCCATTTGCCATGGCACCGCCGGCTCGATACGGGTTTCGAATTTCTCGAAGCCTTGAGCGAAGGTCCCCATGCGTAGCGTTTGCTTGACGAGCGGATAACCGACGACTGCGATCACGATAGCCGCGGCAGCGACCATTGCGCGGCCACGGGGCATGTACACCGGGCGCAAGCGAGTCCACAGGAACCAGGCGAATGCGGTATGCGCCAGGAACGCCGCCACCATCCACCAGGCAAAGTACTGAGTCATGTACTCGCCGGCTTCAGACACGTTCGACTCGAACATGATGAAGATGACGCTCTGGGAGAATTCCTGCTGATAAATGAAGAAGTAACCCAGGCTGGCCATCGAACAGGCCCACAGCACCACGCCGATCAGGCCGGCGAGCAGTTTTGTGCGTTTGGGGAACAACAGCATCGGTGCCAGCCAGATCGCGCTCATCACGAACGCTTGGCGAAACCCCGTGAAGCCGGAGGTACCGGTTATCTGAATCAGCAGTTGGGTTATGCCGGAGAAGTACCAGAAGAATACAAACAGCCAGAGAACACCGGCCCAATCGAAACCTGCCGCAGTCGTTTTGCTGCGTTTGAACAATGCCATTCGGCGCTCCAGCTCACTCGTTACAACTACCGCCGGAACATCCATGAAACCGACGAACGGACGCCGCACGCGCAGGTACGGCCAGAATGCGGCGCAGTATCACGAAGGGAATGTGAAAGTTTTGTTAATGGGCGCGCTTGTCTGTGCTTAAACGGCCATGGGTACATCGTGACGGGAACAGCGTCGGCTGCTCCCGAAAACAGCGGGGAAGATCAGGCGTGCGGGTGACGATGGACAACCGGCAACGGTTTGGACTGAGCGCCATGGGTCAACGCGCGCAGTTGCGCCAACTCCTGCTTCAATTGGTCGCGCTCGTCTTTCAACTGACGCAATTCATCGCGACGAATCGTGACGTACAGGGTTTGTGCCGGCATTGCTGTGTGTACTGTGCCCATTGCTCACCTCGCAAATGGTATGTCTCAACTGTAAATAGCCCCCGTTTTGAGGTGCTGACTTACTATCGGCATCAATTTTGTTTTCTTTTGCCACTGAATGGAACTTTTTTATTTTTCATGGTCGGTGTGTCTTCGACAGGTTTGAGGGCGTTATCAGTCTAGATCGGGCACAATGCCCGGAAACTTCATCCCGGTGCTCTGGACTAACCTCCATTAGTCGCGTTGGGCTATACCTTTTGACACACATTATTTGTAGTAAGGAGCATCAGCACATGCAACTCGGGATTATTGGACTGGGCCGTATGGGCGGCAATATTGCGCGGCGTCTGATGCTCAACGGTCACACCACCGTTGTTTTCGACCGCAATACCGCTTTCATCGATAACCTGGTCGCCGAGGGCTCCACGGGCGTTGCTGATTTGCCGGCACTGGTTGCAGGCCTGGCCAAACCACGGGCCGTGTGGGTCATGCTGCCGGCCGGCGCGCCGACCGAAGACACCATCGAAACGCTGAGCAACCTGCTGGAAGCTGGCGACACCATTATCGACGGTGGCAACACCAACTATAAGGATGACATCCGCCGCGCCAGAACCCTGGCCGAGAAGGGCCTGCACTACATCGACGTCGGCACCTCCGGTGGCGTCTGGGGCCTGGAACGCGGTTACTGCATGATGATCGGCGGCGATGCCGAGACCGTAAAACGTCTCGACCCGCTGTTTGCCGCATTGGCGCCGGGCATGGGCGATATTCCGCGCACCAAGGACCGCAAGTCCGATGACCCGCGTGCCGAGCACGGCTACATCCACGCCGGTCCCGCCGGTGCCGGGCATTTTGTGAAGATGATTCACAACGGCATCGAGTACGGAATGATGGCGGCCTTCGCCGAAGGTTTCGACATCCTCAAGACCAAATCCAGCGAGCGTCTGCCGGAAGATCAGCGTTTTGATCTCAACGTGGCTGACATCGCTGAAGTCTGGCGCCGTGGCAGCGTGGTGTCGTCCTGGTTGCTCGACCTGACTGCCGACGCCTTGGCCAGCGACCCGAAACTCGACGGTTTCTCCGGCTCGGTGGCAGACAGTGGCGAAGGTCAATGGACCATCGAAGCCGCCATGGAACAAGCGGTGCCGGTGCCGGTGCTGTCGAACTCGCTGTTCTCGCGCTACCGCTCACGCGGTCAGGGCACTTTTGGCGACAAGATTCTTTCGGCCCAGCGCTTCGGCTTCGGCGGCCACGTAGAGACTGCGAAAAAATGACCCATACGATCCGCAGAAAATCCAAGGCAGAACCCGCACCACCGACCACGCTGTTCCTGTTCGGTGCCCACGGTGACCTGGTCAAGCGCTTGCTCATGCCCGCGCTGTACAACCTGAGTCGCGACGGCCTGCTTGATGAGGGTCTGCGGATCGTCGGCGTTGATCACAACGCCATTACCGATGAAGCCTTCGCGCAAAAACTCGAAGACTTCATCCGCACCGAAGTGGCGGCGAAGGTTGGCAAGGGCGATCAGATGCTTGATCCGGCCTTGTGGGCCAAGCTCGCCAAAGGTATCAGCTACGTCCAGGGCGACTTCCTGGACGACAGCACTTATTCCGCGCTGGCGGCGAAAATCGCCGACAGCGGCACCGGCAATGCGGTGTTCTATCTGGCCACCGCGCCACGTTTCTTCAGCGAAGTGGTGCGCCGTCTCGGCAGCGCCGGTTTGCTCGAGGAAACCCCTGAAGCGTTCAGAAGGGTGGTGATCGAGAAGCCGTTCGGCTCCGATCTGCAAACTGCCGAAGCACTGAATGCCTGTTTGCTCAAGGTGATGTCCGAGAAGCAGATCTATCGGATCGACCATTACCTGGGCAAGGAAACCGTGCAGAACATTCTGGTCAGCCGGTTCTCCAACAGCCTGTTCGAAGCATTCTGGAACAATCACTACATCGACCACGTACAGATCACCGCCGCGGAAACCGTTGGCGTTGAAACCCGTGGCAGTTTTTACGAACACACCGGCGCGCTGCGCGACATGGTGCCCAATCACCTGTTCCAGTTGCTGGCGATGGTGGCCATGGAACCTCCGGCAGCGTTCGGCGCGGATGCGGTGCGGGGCGAGAAGGCCAAGGTGGTCGGCGCCATTCGCCCATGGACCGTGGAAGAAGCGCGGGCCAACTCGGTACGCGGGCAGTACAGCGCCGGCGAAGTGGGCGGTAAGCCACTGGCTGGTTATCGCGAAGAGGCCAACGTTGCACCCGACAGCAGCACCGAAACCTACGTCGCGCTCAAGGTGATGATCGACAACTGGCGCTGGGTCGGCGTGCCGTTCTACCTGCGCACCGGCAAGCGCATGAGCGTGCGCGACACCGAAATCGTTATTTGCTTCAAACCGGCGCCATATGCGCAGTTTCGCGACACCGAAGTCGACGAGTTGCAGCCGACCTACCTGCGCATCCAGATCCAGCCGAACGAAGGCATGTGGTTCGATCTGCTTGCCAAACGTCCTGGTCCGGCGTTGAACATGGCCAACATCGAGCTGGGTTTTGCTTACAAGGATTTCTTCGAGATGCAGCCGTCGACCGGCTACGAAACACTCATCTACGACTGCCTGACTGGCGATCAGACACTGTTCCAGCGCGCCGACAACATCGAGAATGGCTGGCGCGCCGTGCAGCCGTTCCTCGACGCCTGGCAGCAGGATGCGAGCGTGCAAAGCTATGCCGCCGGTGAAGACGGCCCACAGGCTGCCGAAGATCTGCTGACTCGCGATGGCCGCGTCTGGCATGGCCTGGGATGAGCGAGCCTGTCCGTTTTTTGCTGAGCGATATGGACGGCACGCTGTTGTTGCCCGATCACAGTCTGAGCCAGCGCACCATCGACGCTGTCCGGTCGTTGCGCGAGGCGGGCGTGCTGTTCAGCCTCGCCACGGGTCGTCCACCCAAAGCCATGCTGCAGCAGATCGAAGCCTTGGGCGTCGACCTGCCGACGGCGGCGTTCAATGGCGGCACCATCGTCAATCCGGACGGCAGTCTGCTGGTGGCGCATTACCTGCCGGCGACAACCGCACTGATTGCACTGGCGACGTTCGACGATCAACCTGATGTTGAAGTCTGGGTGTTCAGCGGCGGTGACTGGCTGCTCAAAGACCCGCACGGGCCGATGGTGCCGCGCGAGCAGCATGGCCTTGGTTATCCGCCGGTGGTGGTGGAGAGTTTTGAGCCGTATCTGGAGCGCATCGACAAGATCGTCGCGACCAGTAACAACACCGAGTTTCTGATCGAGCTGGAAGCGCGCCTGTTGTCCAAGGTCAACGGCATGGCGCAAGTCTCGCGCTCACAACCGGTGTACCTCGACGTCACGGCGCTGGAGGCGAACAAGGGCACGGCACTGGCGACACTGGCTGCGCATCTGGGCGTGTCGCTTGCGCACACAGCGGCGATTGGCGATGGCGGCAATGATCCGGCGATGTTCCATTGCGCGGGGTTGTCGATTGCCATGGGCCAGGCGGAAGAGGCGGTGCAGCGTCAGGCTGACGTGGTGACGGCGCCGAACACCGAGGACGGTGTGGCCCAGGCGATCGAGAAATACATCCTTGCTCGCTGACTCAACCGCATCCCGATGTGGGAGCGAGCCTGCTCGCGAAAACGGTGTGTCAATCAACGAATCCGTTGTCTGACTCTCCCTCTTCGCGAGCAGGCTCGCTCCCACAGGTTTATTCGGTACTGATCAGAGCCAGTAACTGACGGCATACCAGCCCAGCAGGCCCATCACCACGGTGTAAGGCACTGCCATCCATACCATCCGCCCATAAGACAAGCGCACCAGCGGCGCAATCGCCGACGTCAGCAGGAACAGAAACGCGGCCTGACCATTTGGCGTCGCCACACTCGGCAGGTTGGTGCCGGTGTTGATCGCAATCGCCAGCGTCTCGAAATGCTCGCGGCTCATGTGGCCGGCGAGGAATGCCTGCTTCACTTCGGTGATGTAGATGGTTGCGACAAACACGTTGTCGCTGATGGCCGACAACAGACCGTTGGCCATAAACAGCATGCCCGGTTGTTGATCTACCGGCAGCGTCAGTACCCACGTAATCAGCGGCACAAACAGGTGTTGATCGTGAATCACTGCCACCACGGCAAAAAACACCACCAGCAATGCAGTGAACGGCATGGCGTCCTTGAAGGCACTGCCCAGACGATGCTCGTCGGTGATCCCGGTAAATGTGGTGATCAGTACAATCACCATCAAACCGATCAGGCCGACCTCTGCCACGTGAAAGGCCAGACAGCCAATCAGGATCAGCGCGGCGGCGCCTTGCACCAGTAGCGCAGCGCGTTGACGCGCGGTACGTTCGGCGTTGTCTTCGGCGGCGTAGTTGGCCAGTACGGCGCGCACGTTGTCCGGCAGCAGGGTGCCGTAACCGAACCAGCGCAGTTTCTCCAGCAACACGCAGGTCAACAGGCCCGCAGCCAATACCGGCAGGGACACCGGCGCGACTTTCAGGAAGAACTCCGCAAAATGCCAGCCCATTTCATGGCCGATCAGCAGGTTCTGCGGCTCGCCCACCAGCGTACAGACGCCGCCAAGCGCTGTACCGACCGCGCCGTGCATCAACAGGCTGCGCAGAAACGAGCGAAATTGTTCCAGGTCGTCATAGTGCAGGGTCGGCAGGTGTTGGTCGTTGCCGAATTCGCTGTCTTTGCGCGGATCCTTGCCCGAGGCCACCCGATGGTAGACCGAGTAAAAGCCTACCGCTGCACTGATGATCACTGCGGTTACCGTCAGGGCATCGAGGAACGCCGAGAGAAACGCCGACAAAAAGCAGAACATCAGCGACAGTATCGCTTTGGAGCGCACGCCCAACAGCAGTCGCGAAAACAGATATAGCAGCAGGTCTTTCATGAAGTAGATGCCGGCGACCATGAACATCAACAGCAGGATCACCGGGAAGTTGTGCACCAGCTCATCGTAGAGCGCCTGCGGCGTGGTCATCTTCAGCAGCAGGGCTTCGATCAACAGCAAACCACCCGGCATCAGCGGATAGCACTTGAGGGCCATGGCCAGGGTGAAAATGAACTCGATCACCAACAGCCAGCTCGCCGCGACTGGGCCGACGGTGAACAGCACGAGTGCATTGAGGATCAGGAAGCCGACGATGGTCGCCTTGTACCAACGAGGCGAGTGCCCGAGAAAGTTGTGCGCGAGCGCCTGGGCGATTGAACCGGACATCGGTTGCTCCTTGTATTCAGAAGCGCGCAAGTTGCCGGATGTTTCAGCCGAGTTCAAGTTCTAACTGCCTGAAACACGCCCCTTTAGAACTGCTGAAGGCTGCGATCCTTCGATCCTGTTTCTAAAATCAAAAAATAGCAGCCTTCGGCAGCGCCTGCAGGAGTCGTAATTGTGTCAGGGGAAGATCAGTGATTGAGATACCGAGCAACCATCGCCCGGTAGTTGCCATCCAGCGAATAGCCACCCACCAGTATCGCGCCGTCTGGTTGCACGGCCAGTGAGTTGGCCGTGTCGAGGCTGCGGCCAAGGCGTGTGCGTAGCCAGCCGCGGCCATGACCGAAGCTTGGGTCGAGGCTGCCATCGGTGCGATAACGAGCGACGATGAAGTCTGCCTCGACACCGCCAAGGGTTGCTCCCACCGCAATCATCCGACCGTCTGCCATGCGTTGCGCGGCGCTCCACTGGCAGCCGCTGGGTCCGATTTCGAGCAGTTGCGGCTGGCCATTGTTGATGTGCGAATCCGGGCGACCATTGGGGTGCATGGTGAGCGCCAGGCAGCGGATCGGGTCGCGACTGCTGCCGAAACAGTGCAGTGATTCGGTGGACTCAAGAATCTGACTGACCAGTGCACTTTTGCCTTGGGCGGTGAACGCCATGAAACCATCTACCGCGAAGCTTTCATCAAGACAACCCTCGGGCAGATATCGCGCCAACAGACCTTGCTGCGGAAAGTCGATCGATCCGCCGACCACGATCCGCCCGTCGGCCTGCAACAATAGACTGTTGAGCCAGGTATTGAGCAGCAAATGGCGGATCATCACGAAGCCGCGACCGTTGAAAGTCTCATCCAGACTACCGTCGGGTTTGAGACGAATCAGCATGCCGGCGTGATCGGCGAGTTCGAAGTGATGGTTGGCGATCAGCAGAATATGCCCGTCGTCCTGAACCGCGAAGTCGCAGGCTTCGGCACCAGGTACACCGGGCGGGAGCCAGGTATCGCGGGTGCCCATGGACAAATCGCCCGGCAGACGCACGACTTGCCGGCCATTGTCGCCGAACGTCTGATCCGGATTGCCTTGCGCGTCAAACAAGGCCAGGGCGGGCAAGGTGCGATGGCTGTTTTCATAGTGCAAACCGGCCAGCAGGATGCGTCCATCGGCGAGCGCCTGGACTTTGCCGGCCATTGCTTCGAAACCATGGGTAAACGTGTCAATCACGCTGCCCTGATTGCCAAAGGACAAATCCGCAGAACCATCTGCAAGTAACCGTGCCAGGCCGAAGCGGCTGCCTTCGGCAACGCCGACTTTCGCCGCCACCAGAATTCGCCCCTGCGCATCGAGCGCGACATCCTCGGTCAGGCTGGACAAACTGCCGGCGAAATACACCTGGGCAACGCCGCCGTGGGCAAAGGTTTGGTCAAGTTGTCCCGCGTCATTCAATAACGCTGGGAGCGCAAAGGCGTTCAGTGTGGACATGCACGCATCTCCTTGCGAGTTGACCAACACCGAAAACCGGCTGGTAACTGCATGAGCGGAACATTCAAAACCTGAACTGAGGGAAGTACAACTGTAAGAACTAACAGGTGGAGGGTCGCACTGTGCCAGAACAGTGTCTTTTTGAACCAATTGCAAGCGTGCCAAGCAATTTACGCTGGAGCGTAATCCCCGAAGTTGTACAAAAGTACCGAGGACTCACCAGAAACAGCAACTAACAAGAGGAGGGCGGATGACCAGGAAGTCATCCGCATCACCCGGTTATCAGTGTGGCATCGACCAGGATTGCAGCGCGTAACCTTCTTCGCTCAGTTCAGCACGCGCCTGCTGCAGCAGTTGCTCAAGTTGTGCTGGATCGGAGTAGGCACTGCTGGGAATCTGTTTGCGACCGATGTGGGAGTTGGTGCGGTCGATAACGGTCAGGCTCAGTTCGCCATTGCCGTCTTGCGGCGCCCAGGCCACGCACTGGAAAGGCTTGAAGGCGTGGTTGGCAATCAAAAGTGCTTCGTTGATACGGAGCGGGGCAGTCATGGGGGTCTTCTCTCTATAGTGCCCAATCAGTGATTTGCCGTCGGTTGGGCTGACCGTCCGGCTGGTTACTTGTACTGATGCACGCAACCGGGGAGCAGGTCACACTCTTGGCAAAGAAATTTCGACTTTCTTTCATACACCCGGTTTTAAGTCAGTTTTGAAAGCTTGGCGAAAGCTTGTTAACGGCGAGTCAAAAACAGACATAAGTCGATAGCTAACTAACAACTAACGTTCTTATAACGAGTTTGGTTGTACACCTATAAGCAAACGATACAAGGCGCTGTCAAAATCTTGCTAGTGTTACAGCCAGGTCTGCCAAATGACTGTTTTTTCAACCTTTTCCTAAAATTTGGCGCCAAGGAACAGTCATGAGCGAAGCGCCTGCGTTACGACGTTTATTGGTGGTCGATCCGTGCGACGACTGCCATCGCCTGTTACCGGGTTTACGCGCGGTAGGGTGGGATGTCGACAGTTGTACCTTGGAAAACGCTGCCGACCGCAGCTGTGATGTCGGGCTCTTGCGTTTGCAGCCCTTTCATCTGGAACGACCCGAAGCCGTTAAAGAACTGATCAGCCGCAGCGGCACCGAATGGATCGCCGTGCTCAATCAGGAAGTTCTGCGAATGCAGAACGTTGGCGACTTCGTTTGCGAATGGTTTTTCGATTTTCATACCTTGCCGTTCGACGTGTCACGGGTGCAGGTCACCCTCGGCCGGGCCTTCGGCATGGCGCGGCTGCGCGGGCAGGGCACGATCCACGTCGATCAGCCTGAACATGAACTGCTTGGCGACAGCAAACCGATCCGCGAACTGCGCAAGTTGCTCAGTAAACTGGCGCCCACCGAATCGCCAGTGTTGATCCGTGGCGAAAGCGGCACTGGCAAGGAACTGGTTGCGCGCACACTGCATCGCCAATCCCAACGCCACAGCAAGCCATTTGTGGCAATCAATTGCGGGGCGATTCCCGAGCATTTGATTCAGTCCGAGCTGTTTGGCCACGAAAAAGGTGCGTTTACCGGCGCCCATCAACGCAAGGTCGGGCGCATTGAAGCGGCCAACGGCGGTACGTTGTTTCTGGATGAAATTGGCGATCTGCCGCTGGAATTACAAGCCAATCTGCTGCGGTTTCTGCAGGAGAAACACATTGAGCGAGTGGGTGGCAGTCAGCCTATTGCGGTGGATGTACGCGTGCTGGCGGCGACCCACGTCGATCTTGAGGCGGCAATCGAGAAGAAGCGCTTTCGGGAAGACCTTTATTACCGGCTCAACGTGCTGCAAGTCGTCACCGCGCCGTTGCGCGAACGGCATGGTGATCTGTCGATGCTGGCCAACCACTTCTCGCATTTTTATAGCCACGAAACTGGCCGCCGTCCGCGCAGCTTCAGCGAAGATGCGTTGATTGCCATGGGCAAGCATGACTGGCCGGGCAATGTGCGTGAATTGGCCAACCGCGTGCGTCGGGGCCTGGTTTTGGCCGAAGGCCGGCAGATCGAAGCGCGGGATCTGGGGCTGATCAGCCAGCATTCGATCGCCACGCCCATGGGCACCCTGGAAGACTACAAGACCCGCGCCGAACGCCAGGCCCTGTGCGACGTTTTGAACCGGCACAGCGATAACCTCAGCGTTGCGGCCAAAGTGCTCGGCGTTTCCCGGCCGACGTTCTACCGTTTGCTGCACAAACACCAGATCCGCTAGGGCGGGGGGCATGAAAAAGGCCCGCTGCGATCATCTCGCAGCGGGCCTTTTTCATGTAGGCAAGTTTAGAAGTAGTACGGGAATTTCAGGCTGAAGGAAAAGTCCGGCGCATCCTCGGTAATGCCGATGGACAAGTTGGGCACGATGGTCAGGTTGTCGGTGGCCGCAATGGTCATGCCGACGTTGAAGTAACCGGCGTTGGCGTCGCTGGACACCACCGATTCCCAATCCCCGCCATCCTGCTTCAATTTGCTCTTGCGCTGCACCAGGTCGGATACCGAGAACGACATACTCATCTTCTCGTTCAGTGCGAAGGCAATACCGGCGCCGATCTGGAAGCTGTCGCCGATCTTCACCTTGCCCGGGTTTTTCTGGTTGACGGTGGAGCTGATATCGTCGAACGACTCCTCGAGGTTGTGCGTATAGGACAGGCTGCCGAACAGCACGGCCGGGTCAAACGTCTTGACCAGCGAGATGCCCGGTGTGATCGACCAGACGCCGTTACCGGTCGGCAGGGTGTCAGGTACGAACAGGTTGGAGTTGGCGTCGGTCTGGCGCAGTTTGATCCCGAACGGATCCTTGCCGGTTGGCGCCTTGACCCGCAAGGTGACTACCGCATCCGGCGTGTTGACCGACTCGTCGAGGAACTTGTACGCAATACCGAAGTTGACGTCGCCGATGGTTGGATCCTTGGTGACGGTTTCCTCGGTGGTGACGCCCGCCGCACCCTCGTTGCCGCCGCCCGACTGATACGTCGACTCGCGGTACACCACGGGCACGTTCAAATCGAACTGCCAGCGATTGTCGAAGTTGTAGCGGCCTGTCAGGTCGAGCGTCCAGGTATCGGCCTTGATCCGGTCGAGGTTGATGTTGCCGAGAAAAATCGAGTCCAGTGCCAGAAAGCCGTTGAGAATCAGCTGGCGAGTGTCATAGCGCGAATAAGTGATGCCGGTTTCAACGCTGAATTTGCCACCGCCAAAAAAGCCGCTGGCCTCGTCATAGAGGTTGGATACGCTTTGCGCCGGTTGTGAATCGTCAGCCAGCGATTGCCCGTAAGAGGCGCCGCTGCCCCCGGCGGCTCCTCCTGATGCTGCGGCGGCACCGGTGCCGGTGGCGACGCGATTGCCTTTCATGTCCGACGGCGATTTCGCCAGCCGTTTTGGTGGTGGGGCAGCGGGTTGATCTTCTACCTGGCGTACCCGTTGCTCGAGTACCGCCAGGGCTTTTTGTTGTACTTCGTATCGTTGCTTCAGCTCCAGAAGTTCCTGTTTCAGGGCCTCTACATCCGCGTTAGGAGCCGCTTGCAGCATCGCGGCAGGGATAAGAGTGCTCAAACACACTGCTGCGCGCAGTGATACTGATCGATACATGAATAAGCCGTCCCTTTAAGCCCAATGATCGAGAATCAGCGTAGTTCAATATCCAATACTGCGTAGGGCACCGAGTTGGGTCAGGTTGCAGTCCAGTGCACCGGCGCTTCTGCCGTTATTGTTGAGTACGACGTTGAGTTGAGTCAGGTTGTTGACCACGTTGGCGCTGCCCAGCAATCGAGTGTTCTGCAGCAAACCGCCCTGGGCGACCTGTTGCAGTGCAGTCCCCTGATTGCCGCTGGCTTGAATTGCCATTTGAACGCCGCCGCCAGTGGCCGAAACCGCGACACTGCCCGCAGCGTTGCTGCCATTGATGGTTTGTCCGGCGACCAGCGCCTGGCCTTGGGAAGGTGCCAATGCAGGTGCCTGACTGGCTTCTTTGACGTTGATTGCAACATTGTTGTTGGCGGTATTGCTGTCGCCGGCAGCACGTACGCTTTGCGTCACGCCCTGGCTGCTGTTGAGTCCCGCGCCACCGATAACGGTGCCCGTACCCAGCACAGGGACGCTGCCGTTGCCGGTCTCTTTGATGGTCGAGACGTAGAATTCCGGTTTTACCGTCGCGGCCTGAATCTGCATCGAGGTCGCGGCCCCGATCAAGTCACCGCTGGCGTTGCGCCAGGTACTGCTCATGACAATGCCGAAGCTGATAATTCGCCCCGGCATGACATAACGACCACGCAGCTCGGCGAGCTCATGGTCCTTGATTTCGATAGGTGTGAATCCTGCATTGGCATAGCCTGAAGCACTCGCCGCCAGGCAGGCGGCGGCCAGCCAGTATGAGGTTTTCATTTGCTGCTCCCGGGACATCCAGTCCCATTTCTATAATCGGCGATTAAAAGAAGTCGCTCTGTATGAACCCGAAATCCATCAATTCAGCATCTTTGACAGGGTTGAAGCCATCCAGCTTGTTCTTGGCCGTCAGCGGTACCGGTGGACTGCGCAAGGCGTTGGCCTTGTCGTAGCCGGGGCCGACGATGGCGAAGACAATGCCGTTCCAACCTTTGACAAAGTCATCGTGTTTGTAGCGCTTATGTCCCAGGACAGGGTCTCCGATGTAAACCCACTCCTTGTCTGCACGCTGCAACACAACGAAATGCTTGTAGCCGCGAATATCTATCAGTACCACCACCGGAATCGTCACCGCTTCGAGCTTCTCGGGCGGTATCCGGTAGCCTCTGGCACGCATGCCGATGCTTTCCACGTAGCGCTTCATGTCGAGCATGGAGAAACCTTGAGTACGAACAAGGTCATGGTCTGCATGGACCAGCATGCCTTTGATGATGTGCTCTTCATCGACGTCGAGCCAATAAGCCTGGCGTAACACCGTGGCCAGTGCGGCAGCGCCGCAGCTGAAATCGGTTTTCTGTTCGACGATGTCGGCAAACTTGCGCTCACGAATGCTTTGCACGTCCTTGTAGACCAGTACGCCGCCCGGCAGGGCAGCCACAGGCATCTGCGCAGCCTGAGTCAGGCCACACAGGCAAAGCAAAACGAAAAGGGCCGTTTTACGCATGATCGATACGCCTTTGCGGACTGAGGAAAAGCCCCGTTTCCGGGGCTTTCGTTTCGATCGCGATTACAGGCAGGCTCTGCAACCTGCGGCGATGGACAGCGAGTTGCTTTGTTGGTTGCCCACACCCGCCGAGACGTTGGCTCCGCCGTTGCCGGAGAAGTTGTTCATCGAGTTGGTCATGTTGGCATTGTTGACCACTGGCGCTTTCCAGCCGTCTTTGGTCATGACTTGCTGAGTGGTTACGCCAGCGAGGCCAAAGGTACCCACGGCTTCGAACTTGGCTTTCTGGTCATCGTTGCCGCCGTGGCCGCCGCCACGATTGCCCCAACCGCCGTGATTGTTATCGTCTTCGATGGTTGCAGTGCCTTTTGCCTTGAACACGCCGGCAGCGGCATAGGTGCCGGTGAGGGTGTCGGTTTTGTAGGCCTGCACGCCTTTGTTATCTACAACCAGGCCAGTGGAAGACTGGTTGGCAGAAGCAGCAGCCTGAGCTACGCGGCCACCGGATACGGCGATCGCCAGGTTGTTTTTCTGCTGGTTGAAGTTGCCGGCAGTGACGTTGATACCGATGTTGCCGGAACCATTGTTGCCTGCGTTGTTGAGATTGGCGTTGTTGAAGGTGGACGAGTTTTTCACATAGTTGTTGTTGTTGACTTGAGTGGCACTCGAGGCAGCAACAGCGTTGCCGAAGATGAAGCTTTCGTCAGCGGTGGCCAGCGCAGCAGCGTTGTCCTGCTGGTTGCCGTCGCCGGCTGCAACGTTGGCGCCCATGTTGCCGTTGGAACCGTTGAGCGAATCACTGGCATTAGCGTTGTTCAGAGTGCCCTGGTTTTTCACCACGTTGCCGTCGCTGTCTTGCACGTCAAGCACAGCGGCACCGGCGCCTGCGGTGATTTGCAGCAGTTGTTCCAGGGTTGGGCCTTTAGGCTGGTTATTACCATGCCCGTTGCCGTGCCCATTACCACGATCGTCATCACGACCGCCTGCCTGTGCTGCGATTGCCATCACTGCTGCAAGTGCGAAAACCAGTGGTTTGAGAGCCATTGTAGGTTTCATGGTGTTTCTCCATCGTGCTTATTAGTTGGTTAAGTGTTGGTACTTTTCTAATTGCACTGCTTTTTATTTGGGTCAGTCTGCGACCCGGATGCTCAGGGTGTTAGCCATACGGTTCCCCACCCCGGCACTCTGGTTCACCTGGATTACCCCGCGGCTGCCGGTGAAGGCCTGATCACTTGTCGTGACCTGGCGACTGCCGATTGAGGTACCAGTTGCTCCTGAGCTCGGTAACAACGCCACGTTCTGTTGCGAAAGGGCGCTATCGTCAATGCTCTGCGGGGCAGCACTGATGCTGACACGCGTCACATTGGCCATTTGGTTGTTGGCCCCGGCGCCCTGGTTGACACCCAGAATTCCGTTGCCATTACTGAAAGAGTTGCCGCCGATGTTGGCGCTGGCGTTCATCGAGCGATCGGCAGGTGTGTCGATCCTCTGAATGACGCGGGTGGTGGCCTGAGATTCGGTACCGATGGCGATCGCCTTGGTATTGGATTGTTGCATCTGGTCACCGGCGGCCTGGTTGACGTTGAAATTGCCGCGGTATTGCATGCCTGAATCCTGAATGTTTGCGCTGTTGACTGAATTCGGGTCAGCCATGGCGCTGGTGCAACCGAGCACGGCGAGGAGAAGGAGAGTGCGATTCATCTCATTGGCCTCCGGCCATGCGGGTCAGGGGGGCCATGCCAGTGCTCATGGCACGGTTGACGGTATTGGAGATCGAGCCGCCGGCACCGCCGCCGGTGCCAGTTCTCATGCCCGGCAAGCCGTTGGTGTTGGTCAGCGTGTTCATCCCCGGCAGGTTCGAGGCAGGCGTGTTCATGTTGCCGCGTATCGAAGAACCACTGGCGACCCCGGCGAAGTCACCGTCACTGAGTTCAGTGCTGCTCAGGGTCTGATTGATTCGAGCAGAGGGGTTGGCGTTGACGGTCGTCGGGTAGGGGTCTTTGCCGCCATTGCGACCGATAGGGATAGGCTGAACATCGCGATTCAGGACGATCACGCCATTGCCTTCGGCCTGAACGTTGAAACTGATAAATGCGCTAGCCGCTGATCCGATCAGCAGAAGGCAGGTCATGCTCTTTTGGATATTCCCCACGGCTGCAATTCCTTCTTCAGTGGGCTGCCCTTGTCAGCGTTGTGAAGGAGATAGCGAAAGCTGTGCCGCTTTTGAATTGTTGTTGTTTTCCAGTGAGTTATCAGTAAAACGCGCAGCGCCGATGCACAGTGTGTTTCAGCGTTGAAACACACGCAGTCTCGCCAGCCTGTCAATTGGCTAAACAAAGCTCTGGAACAAGGGTTTGCGGGGATGTGTATCAGTGGCGTAACAAGTGCCATGACAAAGCGATGAATAGCGTTAAAACGGCCACTCTGCACTCGGGCGAGTGTTTCAGGAATGGACAGTCTTCCCCCAAAACAGGGGCAAACAGTGAGCCTGGCGCCCCGTCAGTCGGCCAACAGTCGCGCAACGGCCGCGAAGGCTTGGGCCTGTCGCTCGGCCCAGTCGCCCTGAATGATCTGGCACGGTTGCTGATGGTGTTGCAGCCAATCGCGCGTGGCCTGGAAGAAAGTGAGGCGCTGATCCAGATCCGGCTGGCAGCGCTGACCGTCATCGGTCCAGTCAATGCGTTCCGGGGACAACAGAAGGTGCAGGTCGTAATGGCGCGCCAGCAACTCGCCTTCCAGCCAGTCCGGGCACGCGCCAAACAGGGTCTGGCTCCAGAGAATATTGCTCAACAAGTGGGTGTCGAGAATCAGCAGCGCCGGTTGTTGCGCCCGCGCCTGATCTTCCCATTGCAGTTGTCCGCGGGCGATCTCGGGGATGTCGGCCAGGCAGGTGTCACGCGGATTCTGCTCGATAAACCAGCGCACGTACTCGTCCACCCGCAAACCGCCAAACTGTTGCTCAAGGCCTGCCGCCAGCCAGCTCTTGCCGGTGGATTCCGGGCCGGTCAGCACCACGACCTTCATGTGCGCAGTGCCGGGTCGGCGCGCCATTCACGAAAGCCCTGGATGGCAATCACGGTGAACAGCGCGTACAGGCCCGCGGTGAGGTAAAGCCCCTTATAAAGGAACAGGCCGACAAAAATCACATCCAGCACGAACCACAGTGCCCAGCATTGCAGGCGTTTCTGCGCCATCCATAACTGAGCAACCAGGCTGAAACCGGTGAGCGCCGCGTCCAGCCACGGTTGTGCCGCGTCAGTCCAGTGCGCCATGGCCGCACCCAGCAAAACACTGCCGACAGCGCCGACACCCAAGCCAAGGGCTATCGAACGAGCATCCAGGCGCGTGACCTGACGCCCGTCATGCATCGTCCCGGCGCGCGTCCATTGCCACCAGCCATAAACCTGCAGCGCGGCGTAGATCACTTGCAGCAACATGTCCGAATACAGCTTCACTTCAAAGAAGATCCAGCTATAGAGCAGCACCATGACCAGCCCGATCGGCCAGCACCACGGATTCTGTTTGACCGTCAGCCACACGGCGATGACACCGAGAGCGGCGGCAAACAGTTCAAGCCCGGACATGGGGGTTCCTTGAGGGGAGTTGAAAGAGGTGGCGGATTGTACTGTATTCGCCAGAACACTGAAGGACCCTGTAGGAGTGAGTTTGCTGGCGAGTGTGTCGGCCCACTCAACACTGATGCTGAATGTCGCGCCCCCATCGCTGGCAAGCCAGCTCCCACAGGGATTTATGCGGCACTCAGGCTTTGTGGCACGCCGCCAAAGCCTGCCAGCTGCCACAGGTATTTATGCGGTGCTCAGGCTTGTGGCACGCCGCCAAAGTCTGCCAGCCGCCACATGGATTTTTGTTGTGCTCACAGAAGATGGCACTGCACAAAAACCTGTGGGAGCTGGCTTGCCAGCGATAGCGGTGGGGCAGGCGACATCTCTATCGACAGGTCCACCGTTATCGCGAGCAGGCTCGCTCCCACAAGGGGAGTGGTTCTAGACGCGGAACTGGCGCAGCAGGCCGTTGAGTTGTTCGCTCAACTGCCCAAGTCTTACGCTCGCCGCACTCGACTGTTCCGCCGCCATGGCCGTGCTGTGAGAAAGCCCCGCCGCCTGGGTAACGTTCTGGTTGATGTCCTCGACCACATGCGCC
Organism: Pseudomonas sp. MF6776; assembly: GCF_016613125.1. Classification (NCBI taxonomy): domain Bacteria; kingdom Pseudomonadati; phylum Pseudomonadota; class Gammaproteobacteria; order Pseudomonadales; family Pseudomonadaceae; genus Pseudomonas; species Pseudomonas sp. MF6776. The sequence continues at coordinate 101,214 of NZ_JAENSQ010000009.1, read as the reverse complement.
TGTTGCAGTGTGGCGCTGGCAATCGACGCGTTCAGGCCACTGAGGTTGCGCAACGCCTGGCCGATGGCATTCAGGCTCGCCCCCGCGAGCCCAGCCTGTTCAATGGTCAGTTGCGACGCCTTGCTGCTGTCACCGATGACCTTCACCGCCGCCTCGGAGTGATTTTGCAGGCGCTCGATCATCGACTGGATTTCCGCTGTCGACTTCTGCGTACGTTGCGCCAGCAAACGCACTTCATCCGCCACCACGGCGAATCCACGACCCTGTTCGCCGGCCCGTGCCGCTTCGATCGCTGCGTTGAGGGCGAGCAGGTTGGTTTGCTCGGCAATCGAGCGAATCACCTCCAGCACGCTGCCGATCTGGGTACTTTCGGTGGCCAAGGTGCGAATCACCTCGACCGCTTGGTCAATGGTGCCCGAGAGCTTGTCGATCTGTTGCAGGCTGCCGTCGATATTGATCTGGCCCTGTTGCGCCTGCGCCTCGGCATCACGCATTTCGGTGGCCGCATGCTCGGCGTTTTTCGCCACGTCCTGGACGCCGTAAGTCACCTCGTTGATCGCGGTGGCCACCAGCTCCATTTGTTGCGATTGCTGCTGGCTACGTTGCTGGGCTTGCGAGGCATCGTTGCCCAGTTCGCTGGACGATTGACCGAGCGCAATGGCCGACACCTGCAACTCACCGATCACCCGGCGCAACTTGGCGGTAAACGCATTGAAGTGGTGAGCCAGTTCGGTCACTTCGTCCTTGCCGTGGGTATCGAGGCTGCGGGTCAGGTCACTTTCGCCGCTGGCGATGTTGGCCATGGCGTTCACGGTTTCCTGCAAGGGGCGCACGATGCTGCGCGCGATCAGGATCACCAGCAGAGCCATGATCACGGCAATCGCCAGCCCGATAACGGTGGCCTTGATCACCTGGCCCTGGAATTCGCCCTGCACGTCGTCGACGTAAACCCCGGAACCAAGTACCCAGCCCCACGGTTCGAACAGCTTGACGTAGGAGGTCTTGGCCACCGGCTCACTGGCGCCCGGTTTCGGCCAGCGGTAGTCGACCATGCCGGCGCCTTTGGACCGGGCAATCGCGACCATCTCGTTGAACACCGCAAAACCGTCCGGGTCGCGGATGGCCGAAAGATTCTGGCCTTCGAGTTTGGGATTGGTCGGGTGCATGACCATCACAGGGGTCAGGTCGTTGATCCAGAAGTAATCGCTCTGGTCATAACGCAGCCCACGGATGGCAGTGAGAGCCTGTTTCTGCGCGGCCTCTTTAGTCAGCGTGCCCGCGGTTTCCAGGTCGTGGTAATAGGTCAGCAGGCCGCTGGCGGTCTGCACCACGTGCTGGGTTTTCTGGGCTTTGGCGTGATACAGGTCGTCGTGGATCTGCTTGAGCATCAACACGCCCAAGGTCAGCAACATGACCACCGCCACAATCAAGATGAGCCACAAGCGTCGGCTGATCGACACACTGCGCAAGCTGTTCATAACGCTGTCACTCCGGATTCTTTTTCTTGTAATTGACGACCGCCAGCATCCGATCACGATTTCGCGAGCGGGCCTACGCGACCCAAGTCGTATAACGCGGCAGCGCTATTAAGGCTTGTCTGTTAGGATTTCGGCCCCGCGCGTGAAAACCTGAATCGAAGTTGATATTTCACGGAATTTTGACCCGTTCGTAGGGATCCTGTGCGCGCGGAATCGGTCCAGCATTAACCAGCTACGCTGATCGCAGTGAACGTAAAAAATACTATCGGGGCATGCCCGCGTGCATCGCTCTTTGGGGGATTGATGGATCTTTGGACCGCCTTGCAGGCATTGATACTAGGAGTTGTAGAAGGGCTGACGGAGTTTTTGCCCATTTCCAGTACCGGACACCAGATCATTGTTGCCGACCTGCTCAACTTCGGCGGCGAACGGGCCATGGCGTTCAACATCATTATTCAACTGGGCGCGATTCTCGCCGTGGTCTGGGAATTTCGCCGCAAGATTATCGACGTGGTCATTGGCTTGCCGACCCAGCCAAGTGCGCGGCGCTTCACGGCTAATCTGCTGATCGCGTTCTTGCCAGCCGTGGTCTTGGGGGTGATTTTTGCCGATCTGATCCACGAATACCTGTTCAACCCGATCACTGTTGCGGCGGCGTTGGTGGTGGGCGGAGTGATCATGCTGTGGGCGGAAAAGCGTCAGCATAAAGTGCATGCCGAAACGGTCGATGAGATTCGCTGGAGCGACGCCCTTAAAATCGGCTTCGCCCAATGCCTGGCAATGATTCCCGGCACTTCGCGTTCCGGCTCGACGATCATTGGCGGCCTGCTGTTCGGCCTGTCGCGCAAGACAGCCACCGAGTTCTCGTTCTTCCTCGCCATGCCGACCATGGTCGGTGCCGCAGTGTACTCGGGCTATAAGTATCGCGATCTGTTTGTACCGGCGGATTTCCCGGTGTTTGCCATCGGTTTCGTCACCGCGTTTATCTTCGCGATGATCGCCGTGCGCGGTCTGCTCAAGTTCATCGGCAGCCATAGCTACGCGGCATTCGCCTGGTATCGGATTGTGTTCGGGCTGGTGATTCTGGCGACGTGGCAGTTCGGCTGGGTGGACTGGTCGGCGGCCAAGGCATGAGTGATTCGCGCGCGCGCCGCCCTGAAGGTCGGCCGTCCGGTGGCGGTATTCAGAACCTGAAACTGAAGCTGGTCGTCCTGTTGATCGTCTGCGCATTGCCGTTGGCAGGCTCGCTGTCGATGTGGCTGAGCGGCATTTCTCTGGTGCCGCTGGCGGCGTATGGGATTGTCAGCGTGTTGGCGTTTTTCATGTACTGGGCGGACAAGCGCAAGGCTCGCAACGATGCGTGGCGTACGCCGGAAAACATCCTCCATGCGCTGGAACTGGCTGGCGGCTGGCCGGGTGCGTTGATTGCCCAGCAGGTGTTCCGGCACAAGACGCGCAAGGTGTCGTTTCAGATGCTGTTCTGGGTGATTGTTGTATTGCATCAGGTGTTCTGGATCGACCAGTTGTTCCTCGGCTCGAACCTGTTATCCCTCATCTGAACCCACGCAAACCCTTGTAGGAGCTGCCGAAGGCTGCGATCTTTTGATCTTGATTTAAAAGCCAAGATCAAAAGATCGCAGCCTTCGGCAGCTCCTACACGGGTGAAGTGTTAAGCAACAATGCCGCCATAGCGAGGTGTTAAAGCAGCAATCCGATCCGGGTTTTCTTCGGCAACTTGCTCACCACCAACTGATGCGACCGTTGCAGCAACCCTTGCAATTCCTCGGTACCCAGCGGATAGGGCGGATGCATGATGATCCACTGTGCCCTTGCCAGATAAGGAGCCGGATGAATCCCGGGGCGGTCGCAATGGCCTAAAAACAGATCCTTGTCGACCTTGAACGCCAGCGAATCCCCACGCAGCCCTTGCAAGGCAAACATCTTGTTGCCGGCAATCGAAAATACGCGCACGCCACCCCACTTGTAGTCCTCGCGCGCGCCGGGCAATGCCAGACAAAACGCGGCGACGTCCGCTTCGCTCATTTTTCCCTTGCTCATAACAACCGCTCCCCGCAGGCATTGAACGACTCGACCAGGTGATCAATCCACGCACGCACCGCCGGCATGACCCCGCGTCGATGCGGGTACACCGCTTGCAGCCAACCGCCGGGCAGCGACCATTCTGGCAGCAACTGCACCAGCGCGCCGCTTTCCAGCTCGGCCTCGCAATACATCATGGGCAGTAACGTGAAGCCCTGGCCGGCCAGCACACAAGCCTTGCGCACGACAAAATCGTCGATGCCCAGCCGTGCTTCCATGCTCAGCTCGAAACTGGTGCCCTGTTGATCGAGTAAACGCACATGCACCAGCCGATCGGCCTCAAGCGCCCCGAGCACCGGCAAGTTCTTCAGGTCTTGTGGGTGGCTGATCGATTGGCCTTGCATGAATGTCGGGCTGGCCACGACCACCATTTGCGCCTGACGCAGACGGCGCGTGACCAGTAACGGGTCTTCATCACCCAACTCGCGCACGCGCAGGGCAACGTCAAACCCTTCGGCGACCAGATCGACCCGACGATTGAGCAGCACCACTTCAAGTTGCACCTGAGGAAATTTGCCGAGGAAGTCGCTGATCACCCACGGCAGCATTTCATGCGCCAGGCCGGTGGGGCAGGACACCCGCAAACGTCCCCGCGGTTCGCTGGACATGCTGGCGACGGCTTCGTCGGCCATTTCCGCTTCAAGCAGCATCGCCTGACAGTGACGCAAATAACGCTCGCCGACCGCAGTGAGGTTGAGTTGGCGTGTGGTGCGCTGCAGTAAACGCGCACCGAGACGCTCTTCCAGTTCGGCGATGCGCCGCGACAGTCGTGACTTGGGAATCCCCAGCAAACGGCCGGCCGCCGCAAAACCGCCAGCCTCGACGACTTTGGCGAAATAGTAGAGATCGTTGAGATCTTGCATGGTTGATATCCAACTGTTCTATCAGTGGGACGAACTATCGCATTGCTGGCGGCTAATCAGCTATTGGTTTGTTGCGTAGGATTGTCTCTATTCCGTCGCCACCGGCGATTCATTCCAGGGGATTCCACATGAAACTGCTGCATATCGATTCGAGCATTCTGGGCGACAACTCGGCTTCCCGTCTGTTGAGCAGCGAAGTCGTCAAAGCCTGGCAAGCCGCTGAGCCAAGCGCTGTGGTGACTTACCGCGACCTGGCCGCTGACGCCATCAGCCATTTCTCGTCGACCACGCTGGTTGCCGCAGGCACCACCGCTGAACTGCGCAACGCTGCACAACAACACGAAGCCGACCTGAGTGCTTCGACGCTGGCCGAGTTCATCGCTGCTGACGCTGTAGTGATCGCTGCACCGATGTACAACTTCACCGTACCGACCCAACTCAAGGCGTGGATCGACCGTGTTGCCGTTGCCGGTCAAACCTTCCGCTACACCGAAGCCGGCCCCGAAGGCCTGTGCGGCGGCAAGAAAGTAGTGATCGTTTCCACCTCTGGCGGCATTCACGCCGGTCAGGCCAGCGGTATCGCCCACGAAGAATATCTGAAGCTGGTATTGGGTTTCCTTGGCATCACCGACATCGAAATCGTCCGTGCCGAAGGCTTGGCGTACGGTGACGAAGTGCGCAACAACGCCATGACCGCCGCGCAAGCGAAGATCAGCGAGCAACTGTTCGCCGCCGCTTAAGGCTTGCGTAAGAAACAGCTGATGTTCAGGTAGCCCCCAAAAAACTCTGTATTCTGGTTCCGCAAGGGCCAAATACGGAGTTTTTTATTTCTGGCTGTTACATAATCTGGCCCGGGTTATGCAGTCAAACGATCAGCGTCTGAGTGCAATGTTGTGACCTGCGCACCGAATCCACGGCTTTCTGGTCTCACACTGCAACGGATCTTTCGATTGAGTCACAACAGGGTGGGGCGTCCGGTGATACGTCTTTGTGCAACGTTACTGATTTGCCTGCTCGGCAGCCTGATTACGGTGCAGGCGGCGCCGGGGCGCCATCCTGTCTGGAGCGTTGGTTACCATGAGATGACGTTCCTCGATCCGCTCGACTTGCAACCGATGCGCGCCATCGCGTTCTATCCCTCCAGCGACCGCGAACACCTGAGCCTGCTCGAGGGTTATTCGGTCGAAGCCGGCGAAGACACCAAAGTCGCCATTGGTCGATTCCCGATGCTGATGCTGTCTCATGGCAACACCGGCACGCCGCTGGCGCTGCACGATCTTGCCACGTCACTGGCGCGCAAGGGGTTCGTCGTGGTGGCGGTGATTCACCCCGGCGACAATTCCAGGGATCACAGCCGACTCGGCACCCTGAGCAATCTTTATGGGCGGCCGATCCAGATTTCCGAAGCGATTACTGCGACCCTTGGCGACCCCATGCTGGCGCCGTTCGTCAATGCTGAACAGGTTGGCGTGATCGGCTATTCGGCCGGGGGCGAGACAGCGTTGATTCTCTCGGGGGCGCAACCGGATCTGGATCGCCTGCGCCGCTATTGCCAGGAACGCCCGGACGACCGCGACGCCTGCAATACCCAAGGCGAGCTCATTGTTGACCGTGATGACTTGCAACCGGTGGCCGACCCACGCGTGCATGCCTTGTTGCTGATGGCGCCGCTCAGCCTGAAATTCGGCCGACATACGCTGGCTGACGTACATGTGCCCGTGCTGCTGTACAGCGGCGATGGCGACAAGCTGGTGGCTTTCGATAAAAACGCTGCCGCACTGGCGCGCAAACTGCCGACTGCACCGGACTTCAAATTGCTGGCCGGGGCAGGGCACTTTGTGTTCATGGCGCCGTGCAACGAAGAGCAGATCATTGCCATGCCGGCGTTGTGCACGGATGCAGATGGGGTTGATCGCAAAGACATCCATCGCAATCTGATTTCCGAGGCCGGCCGATTCTTCGCCCATGCCCTGGGCCGGCCTACACGGGCGGGTATGCAGACTGCGGATCAATAGCGTCAGGTGTTTATCCTGAAGTCACCATAAAACCCTGTGGGAGCGAGCCTGCTCGCGAAAGCGGTCTATAAGTCAATGCGAAATGTTGAATGTAAATCCGTCTTCGCGAGCAGGCTCGCTCCCACAAGGACTGTGTGAGTTTTCAGGAAATTGCCCGGCGCTTGAGCATCAAGGTCAACCCCAGTCCCGTCACCGACAACAGCGCCGCACTGAAGAAAATCCACGAATACCCCAGATTCAACGCCACCGCCCCCATCAACGGCCCGGCAACCGCCAGTGCCAGATCAAAGAACACCGCGTAGGCACTCAACCCGGCACCGCGACTGGAACTCGGTACCTGCTTGATCGCCTCCACGCCCAGTGCCGGATATACCAACGACAGGCCAAACCCCGCCAGTCCGGCGCCGATCAATGCAAACGCGGTGGAGGGCGCGAGCCACAGCATCACCAGCCCCACGGTTTCAACGGCAATGCAGGCGATGGCCGAGGTGAAGCCGCCGAATCGACTGATTGCCGAAATAAACATCAGCCGCGACACGATGAAGCACACCCCGAACACTGTCAGGCAATACGCCGCGCCGCTCCATCCGCGGTTGAGGTAATAGAGGGTGATAAATGTGGTGAGTGTGCCGTAGCCGATTGAGGCCAGCGTGAGGCTTGCGCCGAACGGTGCAATCCGCCCGAACACGGCCCAAAACGGCAGACGCTCACCGCGTATCACCGGTACCGAAGGTTTGTTACGAATCAACAGCAACGCCCCCGCCGCCAAGACCGACAGCGAAATACCGAGGCTGGCGAAACCGTATTCGGCCACCATCACCACCCCCAGCGGCGCACCAATCGCAATGGCGCCATAGGACGCGATACCGTTCCAGCCAATGGACCTGGCGGTGTGCTCGACCCCGACCTGGCCCATACACCAACTGATGGTGCCGACACCGATCAACCCCTGCGCAATGCCCAGCAACAATCGCCCGAGAATCAGAATCAACAGGCTCGGCAGCGGATAGCTTTGCAGCAGCGTGGACAACAGCGTCAGCGCGCCACTGAGCACAATCCCCAGCAAGCCATACACGATCGCCCGTTTGGTGCCGATGGTGTCAGACATGCGCCCGGCCATCGGCCGGCTGAGCAGGGTGGCCAGGTACTGCGAGCCGATCACCAGTCCGGCAATGATCGCGCTGAAACCCAGTTGTTCATGAACATAACCCGGTAGCACCGCAATCGGCAGCCCGATGCAGAGGAAGGCAATAAAGGTATAGAAAACGATAGAGACGATCTGCACGGTGATCGCCATGGAGCGTTGCGGTGGCAGTTGCTGCGCAGACATGAGGACTCGTTCGCGGGCGGCGGTGGGAGAATTCGCATCATGGCGTGGGTGTGGAATAAAAGGAAGCTGGCTAACTATTTTTCCGGAAATGCATTCCCCTGTGGGAGCGAGCCTGCTCGCGAAGGTGTCTGCACCAAAAAATGACTGACCCTGAAATGCAAAAAGCCCTGTCACATGGACAGGGCTCTTAACTTGCAGCTAGCAGCTGAAAACTCGAAGCTGCTTTTTTAGAATACGACACCCTGGCTACGCAGGTAATCATCGTACGTACCGCTGAAGTCGGTCACGCCGTCCGGGCTCAGCTCGATAATGCGAGTGGCCAGGGACGATACGAACTCACGGTCGTGGCTGACGAAGATCAGCGTGCCCGGGTAGTTTTCCAGCGCCAGGTTCAGCGCTTCGATCGATTCCATGTCCAGGTGGTTGGTCGGTTCGTCCATGATCAGCACGTTCGGCTTTTGCAGGATCAGCTTGCCGAACAGCATGCGGCCTTGCTCACCACCGGAAATCACCTTCACCGACTTGAGGATTTCGTCGTTGGAGAACAGCATCCGACCCAAAGTGCCACGGATCACTTGCTCGCCCTGAGTCCACTGACCCATCCAGTCGAACAGGGTCATGTCGTCTTCGAAGTCGTGCGCGTGATCCTGAGCGTAGTAGCCCAGCTCGGCGGCGTCGGTCCACTTGACGCTACCGGCATCCGGAGTCAGTTCGTTGACCAAAGTACGCAGCAGCGTGGTCTTGCCGATACCGTTCGGGCCGATGATCGCGACGCGCTCGCCGGCTTCAACCTGGAAGCTGAAATCCTTGAACAGCGGCTTGCCGTCAAAACCTTTAGCCATCTTCTCGACCATGACAGCCTGGCGGTGCAGCTTTTTGTTTTGATCGAAGCGGATGAACGGGCTCACGCGGCTCGAAGGCTTGACCTCGGCCAGCTGGATCTTGTCGATCGCCTTGGCGCGGGAAGTGGCCTGCTTGGCTTTCGAGGCGTTGGCCGAGAAGCGGCTGACGAACGATTGCAGCTCGGAAATCTGTGCTTTCTTCTTGGCGTTGTCCGACAGCAGTTGCTCGCGGGACTGGGTCGCCACGGTCATGTACTCGTCGTAGTTGCCCGGGAACAGGCGCAGCTCGCCGTAATCCAGGTCAGCCATGTGCGTGCACACGCTGTTCAGGAAGTGACGGTCGTGAGAGATGATGATCATCAGGCTGTTACGCTGGGTCAGAATGTTTTCCAGCCAGCGAATGGTGTTGATGTCCAGGTGGTTGGTCGGTTCGTCGAGCAACAGTACTTCCGGATCGGAGAACAGTGCCTGAGCCAGCAACACGCGCAGTTTCCAGCCTGGCGACACTTCGCTCATCGGGCCGAAGTGCTGCTCGATGCCGATACCCAGGCCCAGCAGCAGTTCACCGGCACGGGATTCGGCGGTGTAGCCGTCCATTTCGGCGAATTCGGTTTCCAGCTCGGCCACGGCCATGCCGTCTTCTTCAGACATTTCGGGCAACGAGTAGATGCGATCGCGCTCGGCCTTGACCTTCCACAGCTCTTCGTGACCCATGATCACGGTATCGATCACGGTGAATTCTTCGTAGGCGAACTGATCCTGGCGCAGCTTACCCAGGCGTACGTTCGGCTCGAGCATGACCTGGCCACCCGTCGGGTCAAGGTCACCGCCGAGGATTTTCATGAAGGTCGACTTGCCGCAACCGTTGGCGCCGATCAGGCCATAACGGTTACCCGCGGCAAATTTGACGGAAACGTTTTCGAAGAGCGGCTTGGCGCCGAACTGCATCGTGATGTTAGCTGTAGAGATCAAGAGTTTTTCCTGCGAAGCATTCTGAATAGCGAGGGTGCGGCTGTAGCGCTTGGCCCGAGTCAAGGTGCGCTGAGGCGGGGAGTTCCCGGCATCAACCAAGGGGGCGCGTAAAGTTTGGCGGCGATTGTACTGGTCTGGCTCTTTAAACGATAGGGCGAAGACGTCGCGGGTGCCGATTGGCACAATCGCGAGACAGTTTTTCACAGATGAAGGTTCACTATCGGTTACAAAGTGTGGCTAAAATGCCATCCATTCACCCACCGCCCTACAGCGGCGCGGGCTCAAGGACGTGCCATTTTGTACTCAGACCACTGCATAAGACGCTGGGCCTCAGGCCGACAGGCGCGCAGTTTGTTAACTTCTGACGTGTGACGAATTCCGTGAAACTCATCATTGCTGCTATTTATGTCATTTCCATTGCATACGTTCACTTGCGTGGCCGTGTGCGCCACAAACTGGGTCGGCAACTGAGCGATCATTCGACGTTTCTGGCACCGATCAACTGCTTTCTCTACCTGTTCTCGAAAAAGCCGAACAAGCCTTACCTTGATCCGGCTGAATTTCCCGACCTGAGCCCGTTGCAGGCGCATTGGGAAGAAATCCGCGAAGAAGGCCAGAACCTGCTGCGCGCGGGGGAGATCAAGCGTTCGAACCAATACGACGACGTCGGTTTCAACTCGTTCTTCAAAAGCGGCTGGAAGCGTTTCTACCTCAAGTGGTACGGCGAGAGCCATCCGTCGGCCATGAAGCTGTGCCCGCGCACCACGGAACTGGTTCAGAGCATCGGCTCGATCAAGGCTGCGATGTTTGCCGAACTGCCGCCAGGTTCGAAACTGGTACGCCATCGCGACCCGTACGCCGGCTCCTATCGTTACCACTTGGGCCTGGACACGCCTAACGATGCGGGTTGCTACATCAACGTCGACGGTGAGAGCTACCACTGGCGTGACGGTGAAGCGGTGATGTTCGATGAAACCTTCATCCATTACGCGGAAAACACCACCGACAAGAACCGCATCATCCTGTTCTGCGACATTGAGCGCCCAATGAAGTACCGCTGGGCTGCAGCGTTCAATGCCTGGTTCAGCCGTACGGTAATGTCCGCCGCCGGTGCGCCCAACGATGCGGGCGACCGTACCGGTGGGATCAACCGTTTGTTTACCAAAATCTACAAGATCAGGTTGCGTGGCAAAGAGCTGAAGAAGCGTAATCGTGCTCGGTACTACATGGAAAAGTGGGCGATCCTTGGTGGTTTGCTGGCGATCTTTATTCTGATCTGAACATTATTGCTGTGACTGTCCTGACGCCATCGCTGGCAAGCCAGCTCCCACAGTGGCCAGCGTGAGGCTGCGATCGCATTCACACCGCTAAACCTGTGGGAGCTGGCTTGCCAGCGATGAGGCCCTGAGATTCACCCGATGACTCAGGAGGCTTTTTTGGCCTTCTTCGCTGGCGCTGCCTTGCTCGCCGTTTTGGCCTTCGGCTTGGCGGGGGCCTTGCCACCCAGGCTACGTTTAAGCAGCTCGGTCAAGTCGATAACATCGGCAGTCTTGCGCTGTTCCTCACCACCCACCGTCTCGACATCCTCGATCTCGCCCTTATGGGCCTTTTTCTCCACCAGCGCCATGATCTTGTCTTCGAACTCGTCTTTGTAATCCTCGGGGCTCCAGTCCCCGCTCATGTCCTCGACAAGACGTTTGGCCATGTCCAACTCACCTTTGGCAAGCTGAGGCTTGGTCACTTCGCTGCCCAGTTCCAACTGATCGAGGCCGCGTACTTCCTGGGGCCAGCGCAATTTCACCAGCACCAGCGCTGACTCCAGCGGCATCACCGCCGCCAGATACTGGCGCGTGTGCAAGACGACGCGGGCGAGCGCAACCTTGTTGGTTTTGCTTAACGTTTCACGCAACAGCGCGTACACCTTGCCACCGCGCTTGTCCGGCGCCAGGTAGTAGGGCGTATCGATGTTCTGCAACGGGATCTGCTCGGCGTCGACGAAGGAAAAGATGTCGATGGTCTGGGTCGAAACCGGGTGCGCCGAGCGGATTTCCTCTTCGCTGAGCACCACATAACGACCCTTTTCGTAGGCCACACCTTTGACGATGTTTTCCTTGGTAACTTCCTTGCCGGTCACCTTGTTGACGCGCTTGTAGCCCACCGGGTCCATGCTGCGACTGTCGAGCCAGTCAAAGTCCACGCCTTGGGATGAGGTCGCTGAAACCAGCGCGACAGGGATATGGACCAGTCCGAAGCTGATCGCGCCTTTCCAGATTGCCCGAGCCATGGTGAGTTCTCCGAGTGATGATCAGGTGACCTGAAGCCCGGCGCGAAAGTTTCCAGAGAATGCGCGTTTTCAATTAGGTTCGGTCAAGCCGTGTTACATGTTGTTTAACGCCGACGGGTTAACAAATCCGAACCTGAAGCGTAGCGTGGACTCGAAGGCTCTACACCACGCACATCGAGAGGCTGACCCATGAACCGATTTCTGATTGGCATTGCCGTCCTGACACTCAGTGGCGGTCTGGTTCATGCGGACGTTGTGCTAGCGCAGAGTCCGACCGGCAACAGCAACAATCCCTATAACAGTCCGATTCGCCGGGCGAATCCCAACAGCATGCAGGGCACCCAGCCCAGTGCGCCGCCCATCCGTGGACCAAGCACCGTTCCCGTGCCGCGTCCGCCAACCCTCGATAACCGGGGCATTGGCAATGGCCAGCCGATCCGTTCAGCGCCGGCCAAGCCACCTACATTCATTCCAAACCCACCCTCGCGAAGCACCGACACTCAACGTTAAACGGCAGGTAAAACGCTCTGCCAGACTTTGAAACGACAAAAGGAATCGTGCATGTTGCGTAAAACCCTTCTGGCCAGCCTGTGCGCCGGCGCTCTGATCAGTGCTCCGGCATTCGCCGCTGCCCCCAAAGAGCTGCAAAGCGAGCAAGGCACTCTCGAAGTCACAACAATTGCCCAAGGGCTTGAGCATCCATGGTCGCTGGCCTTCCTGCCGGATCGGCAAGGCATGCTGGTGACCGAACGACCGGGCAATCTGCGCGTGGTGGGTGCGGACGGCAAGCTATCGGCTCCTCTAAGCGGCGTGCCGCAAGTATGGGCCAAGGGGCAGGGCGGTTTGCTGGATGTCGTGTTGTCACCCGACTTTAAACAGGACCGACTGGTTTACCTGTCCTATGCCGAAGGTGGCGGCGCTGGGGACAAGGCAGGCACGGCGGTGGGGCGCGGTTACCTGTCGGATGACTTGAAAACGCTGAAGGATTTCAAAGTGATTTTCCGTCAGGAACCAAAGCTCTCCACCGGAAACCACTTCGGTTCTCGGCTGGTGTTTGATCGCGATGGTTATCTGTTCATCACCCTGGGTGAAAACAACGACCGGCCGACCGCGCAGGATCTCGACAAGCTGCAAGGCAAGATTGTGCGGATCTACCCGGACGGCAAGGTTCCGGACGACAATCCATTCGTGGGGCAGTCAGGCGTGCGCCCGGAAATCTGGGCTTACGGCATTCGCAACCCGCAGGGTGCAGCACTTAACCCGTGGAACGGCACAGTCTGGGAAAACGAACACGGCCCGCGCGGCGGTGATGAGGTGAATATCATCGAACGCGGGAAAAACTATGGTTGGCCGCTGGCGACCCACGGCATCAACTATTCGCTGCTGTCGATTCCCGAAGCCAAAGGCAAAAGCGTTGAAGGGGGCGTCGATCCGCGCCATGTGTGGGAGAGATCACCGGGCGTCACCGGCATGGCGTTTTACGATGCCGATCGCTTCAAACCCTGGCAGAAAAACCTGTTTATCGGCGCGCTGGTGAGTCAGGAGTTGATTCGCTTGCAGTTCGATGGCGACAAGGTCGTGCATGAGGAGCGCTTGTTGGGTGAGCTGAAACAGCGCATTCGAGACGTGCGACAGGGACCGGATGGGTATCTATATGTGCTGACGGATGAGGAGAACGGTTCGTTGTACAAGGTTGGCCTGAAACCCTGACTTTGAAATGCATGCCCTTGTAGGAGCTGCCGGAGGCTGCGATCTTTTTATCTTGCCTTTTAAAAAACCAGATCAAAAGATCGTCCGATCCCGGCCCGAGCCTTCGGCAGCTCCTACAGGGTCAGGGTCAGACTACTCACTACGAGAGTAAAGAATCACGGCGGCCCTTAGCTTCCCCCGCCCAAACCGGCACATCTTCTCGAACTCGCCATGACTGACCGGCACATGCTGGCAGTCAATGGGCTGGCGGTGCTGGCTATGGTCGACGTCCGGATCGTGCAGGTAAACGAAATCCTCATCGCAATCGGTCACCACCACCCAGTGCGGCGATTTCGATCGAGTCAGCCGATAGCTGCTGATCAGCACCAGCGGCTGGCCTCCCGCTTCCAGTAAGCGCGGCAAATCCAGCGGAGCACCGATCACGCGCTCGACATCGGTCTGCGCCAACTGTGCGGTGAATTCTTCATGGACCAGGCGCATGACGTCTTTTTTATGCTCATTGCGTACGCCGTCGAGGAACAACGGCCCCGCGAGGCTCAACTCCAGACGCACGCGAAATCCCCGTCGCCATGCGGCGAGCGCCAATCCCTGCGGACTGCAACCACCATGCCCCGACGTCATGAAAACGGTCGTCGCCTCGCGCCAGATCTGCAGTTCCTCACGGCGCTCTAACAAGCGTTCTGACTGCAACGCCCCCATGGCCATCAACAGACACGCCGGGCCACAGGTGAAATCGGTGGTTTGTCCGTACCAAGGCACTTTGATGCTGCGTGAGTCTCGATGCTGGAGAATGCGTTTCTCCAGGCGCAGCGCGTCGGCATGGTCTTCGTAGTAATCGTGGATCAGTGCAAAACGCCGGTAGCCGTTGCGTTCATACAGGGCAATGGCGGCGGGGTTGTCGGTGCGTACCTCCAGGCGCAGGTACGCGCAATCTTGTTCCAGCGCGCAAGCCTCGATACGTTGCAGCAGTTGTTTACCCAACCCGCTCCCGCGCGCCTCGGCGGCAATGGCAATGGAATACAGGCGCGCCAGCGACGTACCGCGGTGAAACAACGCCAGTGCGTAACCCCGTAAATGGCCGTCGACCTCGGCCACCAGCAGCTGTGCGTGGGCGCGGGTAATCATCCAGTGAAAACTGCGACGGCTGAGCCCGTCCGTGGTGAAACATTGCATTTCCAATGCCAGCAACGCCGGCAGATCTTCAACTACCGCCAAACGAAAAACAGCACTCATATGACCACCGTAAAAGTTGCGTAACGAAACGAGACTTTCGAAAAACTTCGTGCTTAATAGAAAAGGTCTTGTTCTCCAACGGATCAATCTCTATGTCAGCGGTACAGGGTCATTGGCGCGAAGTATCCGAGCAAAATTTGCCGGCGGCAACTTATTTAAATTCAGCGACTGGTACTTCCAGCCGGGTGTTGATCATTGTCGAGCGCAAGGAAGATTGGGCGTCTTACTTCCCCAGCGAGGACATCATCACGGCGCAGGAATACCTCGAGCAAACCCGTGACAGCGAGCCGGGCAAGCGTGTGCAGGTGATCAATCTGTGCCGCAGCTACAAGTACCTCGGCCATGGCTATTACTGCTCGCTACTGGCCGAAGCCCGCGGGCACAAAGTGATTCCGTCGGTTCGCACGATCAGCGAACTGACCAAAAAATCACTTTACGGCCTGGCGCTGGACGACCTCGATAAAACCCTGGAAAAAGCCCTCAGTCATCATCTATATAGCGATACCGAAGGTTTTACCCTGACGTTGTACTTTGGCAAAACTCATATCGAGCCATTACAGGATCTGGCTCGACAATTGTTTGAAGTGTTTCCCTGTCCGATTCTGTTAGTTGAGTTTCGTCGAACTAACGGTTGGCACATCGAGGGCATAAAGTCCGGTACGTTACATAAGTTGCGCGACGACCAGGAAGATCAATTCGCCAATGCCCTTGATGGCTTCAGCCGCAAAGTCTGGCGGGTGCCGCGTTCCCGGCAAGTGGCGCGGTATGACGTGGCGATCTTGCACGACCCGCAGGAAGCGCTGCCGCCATCAAACAGCAAGGCGCTTGCGAACTTTGTTCGGGTCGGCAAGACCATGGGCATCGACGTCGAGCTGATCGAGCGCAAGGATTACGCGCGACTCGCCGAGTACGACGGCTTGCTGATTCGCGAAACCACCAGCGTCGACAACCATACCTACCGTTTCGCCAAGAAGGCTGAAAGCGAGGGGCTGGTGGTGATGGACGATCCGGCCTCGATTCTGCGCTGCACCAACAAGGTCTACCTCACCGACCTGCTCAACAGCCATCAACTGGGCATGCCGGCGACGGAGATTCTGTACAAGGAGCGACCCGAAGATTTCGAACGGGTAGGGGAACGGCTTGGTTTTCCATTGGTGTTGAAGATCCCCGATGGCTGTTTCTCGCGGGGTGTGATCAAGGTCGAAAGCCAGCAGGCGCTACTCGAAGCCACGGCCGAGCTGTTCGAACATTCGGTGCTGTTGCTGGCTCAGGAGTTTTTCTACACCGAGTACGACTGGCGCATTGGCGTGCTCAACCGCAAACCGATCTTCGCCTGCCAGTACTTCATGTCCAAGGGACACTGGCAAATCTACAACCACAAGGCCAAGGGGCAGGACATCAACGGCGAATGCCGGACAATGGCGATCCACGAGGCCCCCCGCGCCGTGGTGGAACTGGCGGTGAAAACAGCCAACCTGATTGGCGACGGTCTCTATGGTGTGGACCTGAAACAGGCTGGCGACAAGGTGGTGGTGATCGAAGTGAACGACAACCCGAACCTGGACGCCGGCATCGAAGACGCTTATTTGCAGGACGATTTGTATTCACTGGTGCTGGAAGAGTTCGTGCGGCGGCTGGAGCTCAAACGTCGCGGCCAGGCCTGGTGAAGCGCCGATGATCAACAGTTTTGCATTGGGCCGCGGCGCCTTGCAGCGAGTCGAACGACTGGACGCCGAGGTGATGCTGTTCAGCGATCCCGACGCCGCCGAGCGTGACCTGCTGCACAGTCATTTCAAAGTCGATGAGCACGCACTGGCCTCGGCACTCGATCCGGACGAAGTGTCGCGAATCGAGTTTCACCCCGACCACTTGTTCCTGATCTGGAAGCGCCCGGAAAACTATTCCGGTGGCGGCAGCCTGGCGTTTGAAGTGTCTTCGTGCGGTTTGCTTTTCTCGCCCGGGCAGTTGCTGGTGATCGCCACCGACGACACGCCGCTGCACGGCCTCGGCACTCGCCAACCGTTAAACACGCCGCTGGATGTTCTGCTCGACCTGCTGTTCAACAACATCCATCACTACCTCGGGCACTTGAAGGTGATCAAACTGGTCGCCCGCGAGTTGCAGCAAAAATTCAATGCCTCGATGCAGAACCAGCATCTGGTGCAAATGTTCAACCTCAGTGAAAGCCTGATCTATTACATCAACGCCCTGCACAGCAACGGCGCAGTGCTGACGCGGCTGCGCAACCACGCCGAAAAACTGCATTTCAACAGCGAAGCGATCGGCCTGATCGACGACCTGATCATCGAAAACAACCAGTGCTACAAACAGGCGGAGATTTACTCCACGGTGTTCTCCGGGCTGATCGACGCGCGCGGCAACCTGATGAACAACAGCATGAACAACCTGTTGCGCAAACTGACGTTGATCAACGTGGTGTTTTTGCCGTTGAACCTGATTGCGAGCATTGGCGGAATGTCGGAGTTCAGCATGATGACCGCAGGAACACCGTGGTGGGTCTCGTATCCGCTGTTTTTGGCGGCGATGTTGCTGGGAGCGGGAGGGATGTTGTTTGGTCTACGGCGTTTGGCCAGTTGATCGTTGGTAATCCTTGTAGGAACTGCCGAAGGCTGCGATCTTTTGATTTTCAAGATCAAAAGATCGCAGCCTCCTTCAGCGCCTACACGGTTTATGTATTTCTGACAGTCCCGCTTTTGGCCGAACCGCCACCGTGATGCCTTGTTATAGTTCGGGCCTCATTTTCAGCCCGGTAAAGGATCACTGCCATGTCTCAATACACCGCCTTCAGCGTCGAACTGGCCGACAATATCGCCCATGTGCAGATCAATCGTCCGGAAAAGATCAACTCGATGAACGCCGCGTTCTGGAGCGAGATTGTCGAGATTTTCCAGTGGATCGACGACACCGACGAAGTGCGCGTGGTGGTGCTAAGCGGTAACGGTAAACACTTTTCCTCCGGCATCGACCTGATGATGCTCGCCGGCGTCGCCAATGAACTGGGCAAGGATGTCGGCCGCAACGCGCGCCTGCTGCGCAAAAAGATCTTGACCCTGCAAGCCTCGTTCAACGCCGTCGATAACTGCCGCAAACCGGTCATCGCGGCGATTCAGGGTTATTGCCTGGGTGGCGCGATCGATCTGATCGCCGCCTGCGACATGCGTTATGCAGCCGAAGACGCGCAATTCTCGATCAAGGAAATCGATATCGGCATGGCCGCCGATGTTGGCACTTTGCAACGGTTGCCACGGATCATCGGTGACGGCATGCTGCGTGAGCTGGCTTACACCGGTCGCAACTTTGGCGCTGAAGAAGCGCGCAGCATCGGTCTGGTCAATCGCGTTTACAGTGACAAGGACGCGCTGCTCGAAGGTGTGCTGGATATCGCTCGCGACATCGCGTCCAAGTCGCCCATCGCAATTGCCGGCACCAAGGAAATGATCAGCTACATGCGTGACCATCGCATCGACGACGGCCTCGAATACGTTGCCACCTGGAACGCCGCCATGTTGCAATCCACCGACTTGCGCGTGGCCATGGCCGCCCATATGAGCAAACAGAAACCCGAATTTGTGGATTGAGAACCATGACATCTCGCTGGACCACTGCAGTACTGGACACCGATCAACCCGGCGGCTGGGCCGTGGCGCGTAGCCCCGAAGGCTTTCTGTTCGACGACAACGGCGCGCTGTTCCCACGGGAATGGCTCAAGCGTCAGGACTTGTCGGTGCTGACCGAGCATGGCATCGGCCACCTCGATGGCGAGCCGGTGTACCTGCTGGAATTGCGCAGTGCCAGCGAGGTCATGGGTTGCAGCTGGAAGGGCCTGCGGGCATTCATGCTCGACGGCGATCACACGATATACAAAGTGCTGGGTTATGCCGCGCAGATCGGCACCTGGGCCCGTGAACACCGCTTCTGTGGCAATTGCGGGCAGGCCATGAGGCAAGTGCCGCGCGAGCGGGCGATGTATTGCCAGCCGTGTGATCTGCGCAGTTATCCGCGGATTTCGCCGAGCATGATCGTGCTGATTACCCGTGGCGACGAGATTCTGCTGGCACGCTCACCGCGGTTTGTCACTGGGGTTTACAGCACGCTAGCCGGTTTCGCCGAGCCGGGCGAATCGGCGGAGGACTGCCTGATTCGCGAGGTGCGCGAAGAAGTGCAGATCGAGGTGAAGAACATCCAGTATCTGGGTAGCCAGTGCTGGCCGTTCCCGCACTCGATGATGCTGGGTTTTCACGCGGAATACGCGGGCGGGGAGATTGTTTGTCAGGAAGACGAGATCGAAGACGCCCAATGGTTCAACGTGCACGACCTGCCGCCCTTGCCGGCGTCAAAATCGATTGCACGTTATCTGATCGACGTTTATGTGGCGCGGCGTTTAGGCCACGCTGAACCAGTGCTGCCAGGCTAGGCGCACAGTCAATCCCAGCACCACGGTGATGAACACCGGACGAATGAACTTGGCGCCACCGCTGATCGCGGTGCGCGCACCAAAGAATGCGCCAACCATCACCGACAGGCCCATGCTCAGGCCGATGATCCAGTCTACTTGCCCGGAAAACACGAACACCGACAGCGCCGCGATGTTGCTGACGAAGTTCATGCTGCGCGCCACGCCGCTGGCCTTGACCAAGTCGATCGGGTACAGCAGCAAGCTGCTGACGGTCCAGAATGCCCCCGTGCCGGGACCGGCCACACCGTCGTAGAAACCGAGGCTGAAGCCTTGGGTCGATTGCCACTTCTTCTTGATCGGCGCGTTGCTGTCCAGCGGCGCTTTTGGCGTGCCGCCGAACAGCAGATACAGGCCGCAGGCGAAGACGATCACCGGGAGCATTTTGTTCAGCCATTCTGCCGGCAGGTAATGAGCGACGACGGCGCCGGTCAACGCACCGACCAAGGTGCCGACAATCGCGTGCATCCACTGGCGAGGATGAAACAGCTTGCGCCGGTAGAAAGTGAAACTGGCCGTCGCCGAACCGAAGGTTGAACTCAGCTTATTGGTGCCCAGTACCAGATGCGGCGGCAGGCCAGCGGTCAGCAGCGCAGGCGTGGTCAACAGACCGCCACCGCCGGCGATGGCATCGATAAAACCGGCAACGAAAGCGACAACGGCCAGAATGGCCAAAGTGGTGAGGTCAACGCTGAGTTCAAAAGGCATGGAGTCGACTTATTCGGCAGGGGCGCAGATCGGGGCTGCGCGGAGGGCTGCCATGTTACTCATTTCCAAGTGTTGCGGCGAGTCGACTGACGTCATCGCGAGCAGGTCTTAGAGTTGTTCCCAAAACCCTGTAGGAGCTTTCGAGTGCAACGAGGCAGCGATCTTTTGATCTTGAAATTCAGAAGCAAAATCAAAAGATCGCAGCGTGCCGCAGCTCCTACAGGGGATTGCGTTGTGCCTAGGTCAGGCGTTGCGATCAGCCAACGCCCGCTCCATCCGCGCAATCCCTTCTTCCAGCAACGACCGCGGGCAGCCGAAGTTCAGCCGCACGAATTGCTGATTCTGATCGCCAAAGTCCAGCCCGGCGCTCAAACCTACCTTGGCCTGTTCAAGGAAGAACTGCTGAGGGTTTTCCAGATCCAGCGCCGAGCAATCGAGCCAGGCCAGATAAGTCCCCTGCGGCACATTGATGCTCACGCCCGGCAAACGGCTGCGAACCGCTTCAACCAGATAATCACGGTTGGCCTGCAAGTAGGTTTTCAACTCGGCAAGCCATGGTCCACCTTCGCTGTAGGCGACGCGGGTGGCTTCCATGCCCAGCGGATTGACGCTGTCGACCATGCCGCAACGGGCGTGATTGACGCGTTCGCGCAGGGCGGCGTCCTGGATGATCATGAACGAGGTCTTGAGGCCGGCGATGTTGTACGCCTTGCTCGCCGACATCAGGGTGATCGTGCGCTGGGCGATTTCCGGGCTCAGCGATGCGGTCGGAATGTGCACGCGGCCATCGAAGCACAGCTCGGCATGGATTTCGTCTGAGATGATCCATGCGTCCTGCGCCACGCAGATGTCCGCCACCGCTTGCAACTCATCGCGGCCGAACACTTTGCCGATCGGGTTGTGCGGGTTACTCAACAGCAGCGCGCCGCCACCGTTCAGCGAATCACGCAAAGTGTCCAGCGGCGTGGCGTAGGTGCCGTCAGCCTGCGGCACGAATTCCAGCTCAACCTTGTTCAGACCCCAATGAGCCGGCGCATGGCGCAGTGGCGGGTAGTTCGGTACTTGCACCACGACATTCTGCTGCGGCTGCACCAGCGCCTTGAGCGCCATGTTGAAGCCGGATTCAACGCCTGGCAGGAAGATCAGCTCTTGCGGCTGCACCTTCCAGGCGAACTTGTTCCAGAGGTCGGCAACGATGGCTTCACGCAGGTTGTCCTGTGCCACGCTGTAACCCACCAGCGGGTGCAGCAGGCGCTGTTGCAGCGCGTCGATGACCACCGGGGGCGCGGCGAAATCCATATCAGCGACCCACATCGGCAGCACGTCGGCCGAATAGCGGCTCCACTTGGTGCTGCCCGTGTTGTGGCGGTCGAATACCTGATCAAAATCGAAAGTCATGCGCTGTCTCGTGAAGGCGGGTGAGTTCTGTCCGCCATGATAAGCCCATGACCTTGTGGGAGCACACAAAACCTGTGGGAACTGGCTTGCCAGCGATAGCGGTGGATCAGTCACCATCATTGTTGGATGTGCCAACGTCATCGCTGGCAAGCCAGCTCCCACAGGGAATTGAAGTTGTCAGGGAGAGCCCCGACAAACGGCCGACGGTCGGTTTTCACACAGTCTTTGTGGTCATTGTCTACAGTGAAAAAGCGGGCACCCGTTGCCGCAACCGTGTTTGTCCAGATAAAGCCCGGCATCAGTACCGGGTTCCACCTGATCAGGAGTGCACGATGGATCTCAGCCGTCGTCAGTTCTTCAAGGTCGCCGGTATCGGCCTTGCAGGCTCAAGCCTGGGCGCGTTGGGCATGGCCCCGACGCCTGCCTTCGCCGAGCAGGTGCGTCACTTCAAGCTTGCCCACACCCATGAAACCCGCAACACCTGCCCGTATTGCTCGGTCGGCTGCGGCTTGATCATGTATAGCCAGGGCGATGCCGGGAAGAATGTCGCGCAAAATATCATCCACATCGAGGGCGACGCCGACCACCCGGTCAACCGTGGCACCCTCTGTCCAAAAGGCGCGGGCCTGCTGGACTTCATTCACAGCCCGGGCCGTTTGCTGTATCCGCAGACGCGCAAACCTGGCAGCAGCGAATGGACGCGGATCAGTTGGGATGAAGCGCTGGATCGCATCGTCGACCTGATGAAAACCGACCGTGACGCCAATTTCATCGAGAAAAATGCCAACGGGCAAACGGTGAATCGCTGGCTGACCACCGGTTTCCTCGCGGCCTCGGCGGCGTCCAACGAAGCGGGCTATATCACCCAGAAGGTGATTCGCAGCCTCGGTCTACTGGGGTTCGATAACCAGGCGCGTGTCTGACACGGTCCGACGGTGGCAAGTCTTGCCCCGACGTACGGCCGTGGTGCCATGACCAATACCTGGACCGATATCGCTAACGCGAATCTGATCCTGGTGATGGGCGGCAACGCAGCAGAAGCGCATCCGTGCGGCTTCAAATGGGTGACCGAGGCCAAGGCGCACAACGCCGCGCGGCTGATCGTGGTCGATCCGCGTTTTACCCGGACCGCTTCGGTGGCCGACTACTACGCGCCGATTCGCACCGGTACCGACATCGCCTTCATGGGTGGTTTGATCAATTACCTGCTGACCGAGGACAAGATCCAGCACGAATACGTGCGCAATTACACCGATGTGTCGTTCATCGTCAAAGCCGGTTATGGCTTCGAGGACGGCATCTTCAGTGGCTACGACGTGGCCAAGCGCAGCTATACCGACAAATCCGGTTGGGGGTACGAAATGGGCGAGGACGGCTTCGTCAGAGTCGACCCGACCCTGCAAGATCCGCGCTGCGTCTATCAACTGATGAAGCAGCATTACAGCCGCTACACCATCGACCTCGCGAGCCAGATCTGCGGGATGCCGGTCGATGCCATGCAGAAAATCTGGGACGAAATCGCCACGTGCTCGATACCGGGCAAGACCATGACGATTCTCTACGCGCTCGGCTGGACCCAGCATTCGATCGGCGCGCAAATCATCCGCAGTGCGGCGATGGTGCAACTGTTGCTGGGCAATGTCGGCATGCCGGGCGGTGGGGTGAATGCCTTGCGCGGGCACTCGAACATTCAGGGCCTGACCGACCTCGGATTGCTCTCCAATGCGTTGCCGGGCTATCTGTCATTGGGCACCGACACCGAGCAGGATTACGCCACCTACATCCACAAACGTACGCAAGTACCGTTGCGGCCGGGGCAGCTCTCGTACTGGCAGAACTACAGCAAATTCCACGTCAGCCTGATGAAGTCATGGTACGGCGCCCACGCCACCGCGGAGAACAATTGGCTCTACGACCATTTGCCGAAACTCGACATCCCCAACTACGACGTGTTGAAGATGTTCGACCTGATGAGCCAGGGCAAGGTCAACGGCTACTTCTGCCAGGGCTTTAATCCCATCGCCGCGTTGCCTGACAAGAACCGCGTGATGGGCGCGTTGGCCAAACTCAAATGGCTGGTGGTGATGGACCCGCTGGCCACCGAAACGTCGGAGTTCTGGCACAACGTCGGACCGTACAACGATGTGAAAACCGACGAGATCCAGACTGAAGTCATTCGCCTGCCGACCACCTGTTTTGCCGAAGAGGACGGCTCGCTGGTCAACAGCAGCCGCTGGCTGCAATGGCACTGGAAGGGCGCCGATGGCCCGGGCGAAGCGCAGACCGACATCCGCATCATGAGCGAACTGTTCCTGCGCCTGCGCAAGCGTTATCAGGCCGAGGGCGGCAAGTTTCCCGACCCACTGCTGAAACTGACGTGGCCGTACAAGATCGCCGACGAACCGTCTCCGGAAGAACTGGCCAAAGAGATCAACGGCAGCGCCGTCACAGACTTCACCGATGCCAGCGGCGCAACGGTCAAGGCTGGCACGCAACTGGCCGGGTTCGGTTTGCTCAAGGACGACGGCAGCACCGCGTCCGGTTGCTGGATTTTCGCTGGCAGCTGGACCGAGGCCGGTAATCAGATGGCCCGGCGCGACAATGCCGACCCGTATGGCATGCATCAGCACCAGGGTTGGGCTTGGGCCTGGCCGGCCAATCGGCGGATTCTGTACAACCGCGCTTCCGCAGACGTTGCGGGCAAACCGTGGGACCCGAAAAAGCGTCTGGTCTGGTGGAACGGTAAAGTCTGGACCGGCACCGATGTGCCGGACTACAAGGCCGACGTACCGCCGGAAGCCGGGATGAACCCGTTCATCATGAACCCGGAAGGTGTGGCGCGATTCTTCGCCGTCGACAAGATGAATGAAGGGCCATTCCCCGAGCATTACGAGCCGTTCGAAACCCCCATCGGCATCAACCCGCTGCACCCGCAAAACAAACAGGCCACCAGCAACCCGGCAGCGCGGATCTTCGATTCGGTGTGGGAAACCCTCGGCGAAGCCAAGGACTTCCCGTACGCCGGCACCAGCTATCGGTTGACCGAGCATTTCCACTTCTGGAGCAAGCACTGCAAGTTGAACGCGATTGCCCAGCCTGAGCAATTCGTCGAAATCGGCGAGGTGCTGGCGAAAGAGAAGGGCATCGCTGCAGGTGATCGAGTGCGGGTCAGTTGCAAACGCGGATTCATTGAAGCGGTCGCGGTAGTGACCAAAAGGATCCGGCCGCTGCAGGTCAACGGCCAGGTCGTGCATCAGATCGGCATCCCGTTGCACTGGGGTTTTACCGGCCTGACGCGTCACGGTTACCTGACCAACACCTTGGTGCCGTTCCTCGGCGATGGCAACACACAGACCCCGGAATCCAAGTCATTCCTGGTCAACGTGGAGAAAATCTAAATGGCCAGCCAAGACATCATTGCCCGCTCGGCCACCACCACGGTGCCGCCCTCGGTGAGGAATCAGGAGGCGGTGGCCAAGCTGATCGACACCACCAAATGCATCGGTTGCAAGGCCTGCCAGGTCGCCTGTTCGGAATGGAACGAACTTCGCGACGAGGTCGGCCACAACCACGGCACCTACGACAACCCGCAGGACCTGAGCGCAGAATCCTGGACGCTGATGCGCTTCACCGAGCACGAAACCGACGCCGGAAACCTCGAATGGCTGATCCGCAAGGACGGCTGCATGCACTGCGCCGAGCCGGGGTGCCTGGCGGCGTGTCCGAGCCCCGGTGCGATCATCAAGCACGCCAACGGCATCGTCGACTTCGATCAGGATCACTGCATCGGTTGCGGTTATTGCATCACCGGGTGCCCGTTCAACATTCCGCGTATCTCGCAAAAAGATCACAAGGCGTACAAGTGCACCCTGTGTTCGGATCGAGTCGCGGTAGGCCTGGAGCCGGCCTGTGTGAAAACCTGCCCGACCGGCGCTATCGTCTTCGGCACCAAGGAAGACATGAAGGAACACGCCGCCGAACGCATCGTCGACCTGAAAAGCCGTGGCTTCGAGAACGCCGGTTTGTATGATCCGGCCGGCGTCGGCGGCACTCACGTCATGTACGTGCTGCACCACGCCGACACGCCGAGGATTTACGCCGGTCTGCCCGACGCGCCAACCATCAGTCCGCTGGTGGGCTTGTGGAAAGGCATCAGCAAACCACTGGGCTTGCTGGCGATGGGCGCAGCGGTGCTGGCCGGGTTCTTCCACTACGTGCGCATCGGCCCGAACCGGGTTGAAGAGGATGAACATCCGACCGCGCCCGACACCTCGGTGCATGTCGTTGATCCGGCGGTGCATACCTTCGACCCACGCGGAGAGGACCGGCCATGAGCAACAAGACGATCCTGCGTTACACCGCCAACCAGCGCACCAATCACTGGCTGGTGGCGATTCTGTTTTTCATGGCCGGGCTGTCGGGGCTGGCGCTGTTTCATCCATCGATGTTCTGGCTGACCAATCTGTTTGACGGTGGGCCGTGGACGCGGATTCTGCACCCGTTCATGGGTGTGGCGATGTTCGTGTTGTTTCTCGGTCTGGTGTTCAATTTCTGGCGTGCCAATTTCTTCATCGCCAACGACCGGCAGTGGCTGCGGCGCATTGATCGGGTAATGGTCAACGACGAAGAAGCCGTGCCGCCGGTTGGCAAGTACAACGCCGGGCAAAAGCTGCTGTTCTGGACTTTACTGCTGTGCATGCTCGCGTTGCTGTTCACCGGGCTGGTGATCTGGCGCGCCTGGTTCAGCGCGTTTTTCGGCATCACCCTGATCCGCTGGTCAATGCTGCTGCATGCACTGGCCGGGTTTGTGCTGATCCTCAGCATCATCATCCACATCTACGCCGGGCTGTGGATCAAGGGCTCGGTCGACGCGATGCTGCATGGTTGGGTCAGCCGCGCCTGGGCGAAGAAACACCACGCACTGTGGTATCGCGACATCACCCGCGATGAGCGTCAACCGGACGTGCCAGAGCGACCGATCACCAAAAAGGGCTGACCTTTGCCAAGCATTCTTGAACCCGGAGAAATCGAAGCGGCGGCCAGTTCGCCGCCGTTTCTGCACCTGCCACCGCACAACCTTTTTACCTTGCGCGCCGAACGTCTGGAGCGATTGGCCGAGGGGCACCCGTTGGCCGAGTATCTGCGCTTGATCGCCGGTTTGTGTCGGGCTCAGCAGCAAGTGCTGGATGATCCGCCGTCGACCGGGCCAGTCGATCAGCAACGGCTTGCCCTGTGCCAGCAACACGCTTTGCCGCCGTTCGGCGCCGATACGTTGATCCGCGAAGATGACTGGCAAGCCTGGCTTGCGGCTCTGCTGCAACGCTACGCACCCCCCGCGCAACCCGCCGTGATCGATGCAATCACCCTGCTGCGTAGCGCCGATTCCGGGCAATTGCGCAGCTGGGCGGTGGCGCTGGTCAGCGGTCAATATTCCATGGTGCCGGCGCAACTGGTGCCGTTTCTTGGCGCGGCGTTGCAAGCGGCGTGGAGCCACTGGCTGCTCAGCGCGCCCAACCTGCAACTCAAACCCGGCGACAGCCTCAGTCAATGCCCGGCCTGTGGTTCACCAGCCATGATCGGCGTGGTTCGCCATCGCGGCAAACACAACGGCTTGCGCTATCTGGTGTGTTCGCTGTGCGCCTGTGAATGGCACGTGGTGAGGGTCAAATGCGTGTATTGCGAGTCGAGCAAAGGCCTCGACTACCTGAGTTTTGAGGACGATCGCCACGCCGCCAATCAGGCGCCATTGCGCGCCGAAGTCTGTCCGGGCTGCAACAGCTATCTGAAATTGCTCTATCTGGAGAACGATGCCGACGCCGAGGCGTTGTCGGCCGATCTGAGCAGTTTGCTGCTGGACATGCGTCTGGCGCAGGACGGTTATCAGCGTCTGGCACCCAATCTGCTGCTGGCACCGGGAGACGAATGAGCGCAGCGTCTACACTCGCCGGACAGTCTTTTGTTTCGGGAGTGGCAGATGTCTGCAAGTGTTGCCCTGCGATTACCTTCCATTGATGGTTTGTTGCGTCACCCGGCGTGTCTGCCGCTGGCCGAGCGTTATGGGCGTGAGGCGTTGCTGTCGAGTTTGCGACAGCTGCTGGATGAACTGCGCTCGAGTGTGGTGAACGGGCAGTTGTCGGCGGTTGAAATCAGTCCTGAAGTGCTGGCCGGCCGGGTGGGCGAACGGCTTGTGCAGCAACAACGCAGCCAGGTTCGGCGGGTGTTCAACCTGACCGGCACGGTGTTGCACACCAATCTCGGCCGGGCGCTATTGCCTGAAGAAGCCATCGAAGCGGTACAAATGGCGGCGCGTTATCCGCTCAATCTGGAATTCGATCTGGCCAGCGGTAAACGCGGTGATCGTGATGATTTGATCGAAGGCCTGATCCGCGAACTGACCGGCGCCGAAGCCGTCACCGTGGTCAACAACAATGCCGCGGCGGTGCTGCTGACGCTGAACAGCCTCGGTGCACGCAAGGAAGGCATCATCTCGCGCGGCGAGTTGATCGAGATCGGCGGCGCTTTTCGCATCCCCGACATCATGGCCCGCGCCGGCGTGCGTTTGCACGAAGTAGGCACCACCAATCGCACTCATGCCCGTGATTACGAAGCAGCGATCAGCTCGCGCAGCGGTTTGATCATGCGTGTGCATGCGAGCAATTACAGCATTGAGGGTTTTACGGCCCGGGTGCAGACCGCCGAGTTGGCCGAGTTGGCGCATCGTCACGGGCTGCCGTTGTTGGAGGATCTGGGCAGCGGCAGTCTGCTGGATTTGACGCGCTGGGGGTTGCCAGCTGAACCGACGGTGCGACAGGCACTGCTCGATGGCGCCGATATCGTCACCTTCAGCGGTGACAAGTTGCTCGGCGGCCCGCAGGCCGGATTGATTGTCGGAAGCAAAGCGCTGATCGCCAAGATCAAGAAGAACCCACTCAAGCGTGCATTGCGAGTTGACAAGTTGACCCTGGCGGCGCTGGAAGCCGTGCTGGGTTTGTATCGCGATCCGGATCGACTGGCCGAGCGATTGCCGAGTCTGCGCCTGTTGACCCGTGCGCAAGCCGACATTTTTGCGCAAGCGTCACGATTGCAACCGGCCATGGCTGACGTTTTGGGCGAGGTCTGGCGTGTGGGTGCCGTGCAGTCACTCGGCATGATCGGCAGTGGCAGCCAACCGGTGGCGCGCCTGCCGAGTGCGGCGCTGTGTTTGCGGCCGCAAGTGTCCAGGCGAATGCGCGGCCGTCATCTGCTCAACCTTGAAGCAGCGCTGCGTGCCTTGCCGATCCCGGTGCTCGGGCGCATCGATGACGACGCGTTGTGGCTGGATCTGCGCCAACTCGACGACGAGCCCGCATGGCTGGCGCAGTTGCCGCTCTTGCAGGTCGCGCAATGATTGTCGGCACGGCAGGGCACATCGACCACGGCAAAACCTCGTTGCTGCAAGCGCTGACCGGGCAAACCGGCGACCGCCGCCCGCAGGAACGCGAGCGCGGCATGACCATCGACCTCGGTTATCTGTATGCCGAGCTGGAACCTGGTGCCGGGCTGAGCGGTTTTATCGATGTGCCTGGCCACGAAAAATTCACACACAACATGCTCGCCGGCGCGCAGGGCATTGATCTGGTGTTGCTGGTCATTGCGGCGGATGACGGCGTGATGCCGCAAACCCGCGAACATCTGGCGATTGTCCAGTTGCTCGGCATTCCCCGTGCGGTGGTGGCGATCACCAAATGCGACCGGGTCGAAGCGGGCAGGGTGGAGGAAGTGCAGCGCCAGACGCTGGACTTGCTCGAAGCCGGGCCGTTTGCCGAGGCGCCGATTCTGGCTGTATCGAGCGTGAGCGGGCAGGGCATTGATGAATTGCGACAGATCTTGTTGCAGAGCCAACGTGAAGTGCTTGAACGCAGTCGTGACGGTGGTTTTCGTCTGGCCATCGATCGCGCCTTCAGCGTTGCCGGTGCCGGGATTGTGGTCACCGGCACGGCGCTGTCGGGCGTGGTCGCGGTGGGCGACAAACTGGTTTTGGGGCCTGCCGGTAAAGCCGTAAGGGTTCGTGGTTTGCACGCGCAGAATCAGCCCTCCGAACACGGGTGCGCCGGGCAGCGCGTGGCATTGAATATCAGCGGCGATCGTCTGGCACTGGAGCAAATCCACCGCGGCCAATGGCTGCTGAGCGAGTGGCTGTACGCGCCGACGCAACGGGTCGATATCGAGTTTCAACTGTTGCCCGGCGAACGCCCCTTCGAGCACTTCCACCCGGTGCACCTGCACCTCGGCACTCAAGACGTCATCGCCCGCGTAGCCTTGCTCGAAGGCCCGCGCCTGAACCCCGGCGAACGCATGTTCGCGCAATTGCTGATCAACGCGCCGGTGCACGCGGTGAAGGGCGATCGGCTGATCCTGCGCGATCACAGTGCGCAACGTACCCTCGGCGGCGGGCAGGTGCTCGACCCGTTCGCCCCGGCCCGCCAACGTCGCAGCCCCGAACGGCTGGCGCAACTTGAGGCCTTGGCGCGCAGTGAATGTTTTGAGCAGGTGCTGCCGGTGTTGCTCAACCACAGCGCCGGCGGCCTCGATCCGCAGCGGCTGGAGCGCCAGTTCAATCGTCCGCGCGAAGACTGGTCATTGCCGCAGAACGTCCGGTTGATCAATACGCGCCAAGGGCCGGTGCTGTTCAACGTGCAGCGCTGGGGTCAACTGAAATTCACCCTGCTGGAACAACTGGCGAAGTTTCATGAACTGGAGCCCGATCAGATGGGCCCGGATCGGGATCGACTTCGGCGGTTCAGCGGGTTGGCGCTGGAGCGTTCTATCTTCGTCAGTCTGTTGGAGGAATTGCTCGGCGCCGGTTCGATCAACGCCAGCGGGCCGTGGCTGCACCTGCCGGATCATCAGGTGCGCTTGAATGCCGAAGACGAATCCTTGTGGCTTCAACTGCAACCGCTGTTCGAACAGTCCGGATTCGATCCGCCGTGGGTGCGCGACATCGCCGGAGTTGTTGAGCAAGACGACGCCGTTGTCCGCTTGCTGCTGCGCAAACTCGCGCGCCTTGGGCTGATGCATCAAGTGGTGCGCGACCTGTTTATCAGCGACGCGATGCTCCGGCAAATGGTGGCCATGTTGCTGCAACTGGCCAAGGAAAATCCGCAGATCCAGGTGACAACCTTCCGCGATGCGCTAGGCTTGGGACGCAAACGCTCAATTCAATACCTCGAATACTTCGATCGCCTCGGCCTGACCCGGCGCAGCGGCGAATCACGACAAATCCGTCACGACAACGCGTTGGCCATGGAGGACGCGCACTGAGTTCAAGGAAGGCAATCGCGCCCGGTGGCGCGGCCGGGCTTCAAACCCGGTTGGGGACGGCATCCGTTCCCGGGCAGGTTCGACTCCGGCTGCCTTCCGCCATTTCCCTGACACAGGCAACCGCAGTCCGGCGCAGGGAGGGATTTCCATCTACTTCACCAAGGAGAATCCCATACCGTGTGATCGGCATAGTTACAGATATATACCCTTTGGCCATTCTTGCTGAATGCCACTGCCTTGGACCCGCTTCCCGCAGCAATTTTTCGTATTGCCAGCGTGTCGGCATCAAATATGGCCGCTTCACCTGCTACACCAACACCGCATAAATGTTTTCCATCCGGGGTTATCGCCAGATTTGACAGTCCTGGTTCAATATTCCTGCGTAGGGTGATGATGTGTGCCGGGGTGCTGATTTGTAGTATTTGATTCTCACTTAACGCATATACGAATTTTCCGTCTGGACTTGCGACTATATTAATTGCTAACGTTCGGAGATCGAGGTATGTAGTTCTGTCAGTATTAATCTCGAATATCGCGAGCTGCGAACTATAAATGCCTAAGGCAATGTACAAGTAGCGACCATCTGCAGATAGCGACGATGCGACTGGAATAAAGCCTATGTTGACGCTCCGAATAAATCGGCCGGTGGCAATGTCAGATATTTCTGTCTTTCCTCCTTTGACGCCGAGTAATTCACCAGGAGCGTAAAGTTTGCTGTTGTCAGGGCTTATTTCCAGAGTTGAGCGAAAGTTAGTATTCGTAAAAGTTCGCAGGTGTGACAGGTCGGAAGAACTGTATTCTTGGATTTCTCGCGAAAAGCAGACATACAGTCTGTTGCCGTCCGGACTGATGTTGAAGTCGTTGGGAAGCCGGGTATCTATATTGGCTGACTTGATAACGCGGTGTGTGGCGAGATCAATTAAATCGATTGTGATCACTCTGTTAGTAATCTCAGATGCGAATCCGAGAACATATACACGAGTACCATCAGGACTGACTCTGATGTAGCGCGGAAACCGGGTTTGTATGACATTCAACTTTTCCACCACGCTGAATGTCCGTGCGCTCGACTCAAAGCCCGAACCATAAAGTGCCTTTGCCTTGTAAAGGTGAGTCGTCAGGCTCAAGCCTGAATCGCTCAACGCCCAATTGCCTGTTGTCACATCTGCGGTGGCGTCCCCTCTGGACGTGGCGCCGTCGAACACTTCAACTTTCTGGCCTTTGGCCGCAGTGCCAGTCAGGGTGACGGCGGTTTCTACGGTAGTGCCCCCCTCGGGAATTTCATCCCCGCTCGGTGAGCCTTTGACGGATGTAATTTGCGGCTTCAGATCCTCCACAGCCTTGATGGTATAGGTGCGCACCGGGAACGTTACCGCTTTGCTTTTATCGGAACTGCGATCAATGCGTGTTTTTGCGCCGGGTACCAGCGTGGAGAGGTCCAGTTCGGAGCTGGTGTTGCCATTGATGATCGGGTTTGAGCCGCCGCCCGGGGTGCCAGGGGCGCCGGTCCAGGTCACGGTGATCTCGTCGTCGAGGTCCATGCCGACGTAATCAATGACTGCGGTCAGCTCATCCTGCGCTGCGAAAGGGTCGAGGGTGGCACCATTCGGCGCTTGTTTGATAGCCGGAGCTTTGAGCTCCAGCGCAGTTGCGACACGGAGCGCCAGCGGGTTGGAATAACTGGTGCCACCCGCTGCGCGTTTGATTTCGGATACCGGGCCAGTGCGGCCGGGGATGTCGAGTTCCTTTAAGGCCGGGGTGCTGTTTTCGGGCAGGTCGTTGGCGGACATGGGTGAGGTACTCCGGTCGGTTAGGGGCCGGAGTCATTACGCGCTGAATGGGAAGATTGCGCACCTGTCAGATCTGACAGGTCGAAAGTACTTCTCGACAGACGGTCTTTTACAGGCGGGCGTTTGAATTCAGGTTCAACGCTTTCGGCGGATCCCGCATCTTTTGCTCTCAAGCTCTGTACCATCCGCCAATCCTGACAATGGATTGCTGGAGTTCCGCTTGAAAAATCCAACCAAAAGCACCGTGCTTTTCTTCATCTTGTTGGTGTGTGCGAACGCCGCGGGATGGCTGTACTACGTGACCATGCACGGCACCGTGACACGTGGAATGCCAATGATCAGAACCACAGAACCGCTGCTGATTGGCGGGCGTTATGGTGATGAAAACAGCTATGTACTGCCGATTGGCACCACACTTTATGAAGATAAAAGCTACCCGGAAGGGTTCACGCGTTATCTGGTCTACTTCAACCACAAAGGCCCGATTGATCACGAAACGGTGACGATGGAGCCGAAGTACGGCGGCTCGGTGGTTGTCCCGCAGTGGTTGGAAAGCATTGATGCCGTTACGTTGAACGACATTTTTAAACGTTTTCCTTTATCCAGGCGCGATGTTGCCGCGGCGGTCAAGGCCAATGACATTAGCCGGGATGATCTGATTGAGATTATCGCTGAGATGCCGGAGTGACGGATGAAGGCGTTTGTCGAACACCGGGGTTTCGATTGTCATTTCGCCGAACGCCAACGTGGTGCGCGAAGCGATGCTGACTGAGTCGGCGCCATCGCTGGCAAGCCAGCTCCCACAGGGATTTGGGATGTGCCCACCATTTTTGGTAACAGATAAAATTGTGGGAGCTGGCTTGCCAG
The DNA here is from genome assembly GCF_016613125.1 of Pseudomonas sp. MF6776. Lineage (NCBI taxonomy): Bacteria > Pseudomonadati > Pseudomonadota > Gammaproteobacteria > Pseudomonadales > Pseudomonadaceae > Pseudomonas > Pseudomonas sp. MF6776. The sequence goes on along the minus strand of NZ_JAENSQ010000009.1, from coordinate 67,850 downwards.
AGTTTGCAGTGCATCAGGCAACATTTCTATCCACTGATACACCGCTCTCGCAAACAAACTCGCTCCCACAGCTTGACCGCGTTATGACAACGGCGGGGTGCGTGGCGGGATCATGCGTTTACTGCCCGTCGATTCAAACGCCGCGGCCAGGCGCAGCAGGCTCGAGTCGTCGTAGGCGCGGCCGGCGAAGGTCAGGCCGACCGGCATGCCGATGTCGGCCATGACGCCCATCGGCACGGTGACGGTGGGCACGCCCAGGTGGCGGATCGCGAGGTTGCCGTTGGCGACCCAGATGCCATTGCTCCAGGCGATGTCGGCGGACTCCGGGTTCACATCCGCATCCGCCGGGGCGACATCGGCGACGGTCGGGAACAACACGGCGTCGAGGCCCAGCTTATCCATCCAGTCCTCAAGATCGATGCGCCGGGTTTGTTCCAGGCCACGCAAACCATCGGGAACAGTGGAGATTTCATTCCACGGCGTGATGCCACGCTCGGCCATGCGTACGTATTCGTCCATGCCGGCGACAAGGTCACCCTCACGGTTGGGCAAAGTGCCCGGCTCGTGCGGGAAGATTTTCGCACCGTCGACGTCGACCAGACGATTGAGCTTCGGGTCGCCGTTGGCTTGCAGGAAGTCGTCAAAAGCCCAGGCGGTCAGGTCCCACAGTTCATGGTGGAGAAACTCTTTGGACACCAGCCCACGGGTGAACACGGTCGGTGCGCCGGGGCGGTCGCCTTCGCAGTTGGAGACCAGCGGGAAGTCGGTTTCGATCACTTCGGCACCGGCGGCTTCCAGCGCCTGACGTGCCTGTTTCCACAGATCGATCACCGACGCGCGCGTGTTGATGCGTTGGCCGGTCGGGCCGCCGATGCCCGGCGCTTCGCTGGTGCCAGCGTCAGGGTCGGCGTTGATGAACATGCGCGGCACGGCGAAGCGCTTGCCGGCCAGCGCGGTGCGGTCGGCAGCCAGTTCGGCGTAAGCGGCAGGGCGTACGGTGCTGACACTCGGAATCGGCACCCAGGGTTGCAGGCGCCACAGATCGCCACGGGTGTCAGGGTCTTCGGCAACGACGATGTCGAGGACTTCGAGCAAGTCAGCCATGGTGCGCGCGTAGGGCACCACGACATCCATGGTCGGGGTCAGCGGCCAGTTGCCGCGCACCGAGATCACACCGCGCGACGGCGTGTAGGCGCACAGGCCATTGTTCGAAGCAGGACCGCGCCCGCTCGACCAGGTTTCTTCCGCCAGGCCGAATGCAGCAAAACTTGCGGCCGTGGCGGTGCCAGCGCCATTGGACGAACCGGAGGCGAACGGTGCGGTGAGGAAGTCAGCGTTGTACGGGCTCACGGCGCGGCCATAAACCCCGCGCTGCATGCCGCCATTGGCCATCGGCGGCATGTTGGTCTTGCCCAGGCAAATCGCCCCGGCACCGCGCAGACGCTCAATGGTAAACGCGTCGCGGTAGGCCACCAGATCAACAAAGGCCGGGCTGCCGGACGCGGCGGTCAGGCCCTTGACCAGATAACTGTCCTTGGCGGTGTAAGGAATGCCGTCGAGCGGGCTCAGGGTTTCGCCTTTGGCGCGGCGGGCGTCGGCGGCCCGGGCTTCGTTCAGCGCTTCGGGGTTGCGCACGACAACCGCGTTGAGCGCTGTCGCTGTGTCGGCGCCGTCGTAGGCATCGATGCGGGCGAGATAGGCCTGCACCAGCTCAAGCGACGTGGTCTGGCCGGACTCAAGCGCAGCGCGCAATTGGGCGATGGAAACTTCAGTGACTTCGATCATGCGTTCACCGCCGATTGCAGTTGAGCGTCATGGGTTTTTGAAGAGCTATTCATATCAGTTCTCGTGCACGGCTTTAGCGACAAGGTTAAGACTGGCGCCTATTTAACACCATGCCGGGCGCGGAGTAATCGGCGGGATGGTTTTTGTCCATCGATGCCTCCTTGGCGGGCCCATCAATCAAACAGACAGAATGCAAGGAGGTGATCTAGGCTCAACGCATTCCTAACGATACGCTTGACAGGAAAACCACTGTGGACGAGAAACCGCTGATCGCTTTCAACAGCTCCAGAGCTTTGCTTGACGTCCTGATCCGTGCGGGGTTGATCGCCACGTTGGTGCTGTTCTGTTACGACATTTTCCATCCGTTTCTCAATGTGATGCTCTGGGCGCTGATCCTGGCCGTCACTCTGTACCCGTTGAACCGGATGCTCGGCGCAAAACTTGGTCAGCGCTACGGCTGGGCGGCGGTTATTTTGGTGTTGCTGGGATTGCTGATCCTGATGGTGCCGTTGAGTCTGCTGGGCGCCTCGGTGGCCGACTCGGTGAAGGGCGGGATGCAGGTGCTTGAAAGCGGCCAATTCGAAATCCCGCCGCCGCCGGCCAATGTCGAGAACTGGCCGCTGATCGGGCCACCGATTTTCGGCATCTGGCAGCATGCTTCGCAGGATCTGAGCTGGGCTTTCCAGGAACTGGCGCCGCACCTCAAGGATTGGGGCAAAGTGATGCTGCACCAAGCGGCCGGGGTGGGAGCGGGCATTGTGGTGTTCGTCGTAGCGCTGATCGTTGCCGGGCTGATCATGACCTACGGTGAAAGCGGCCATCGCACCGCCGTCGCCGTCACCACGCGGATTTCCGGGCCCGTGCGTGGGCGGTGATTCTGGCGGTCGGTTATGCGTTGTTTATGGGTTGGGTGTATCAACCCGACGACGTCACCCAGGTGCTGGAATCGCCGCCAGAGCAAAATCTGCCCTGACTCACGCAGTGCTGAAGAGGTTGCAGCAGCCCGGGCAGGATTCTGCACCGGGCCACGCATGGTTCAGTTGATCCGTGGATGCTGTTGCACCAGGTTGTTGCGCTTGGCTTCCAGCTCGGCAATTTCGGCATCGATGTCTTCGATCTTCTGCTCGATATTGTCGTGATGTTCTTGCAGCAGCTCCTTCGCCTCTGCGAGGTCAGAGGCTGCGGGGGCGGCGCCACGCAACGGTTTGTTCGCTGTTTCTTTCATTGTCACGCCGGTGATCAGACCGACCACGGCAACCACCATCAGGTAGTACGCCGGCATGTACAGGTCGTTGGTGCTTTCCACCAGCCACGCCACGACGGTCGGCGTCAGGCCGGCGATCAACACGGAAATGTTGAAGGACGCCGCCAGTGCACTGTAGCGAATGTGCGTCGGGAACATCGCTGGCAGGGTCGAGGCCATCACGCCGATAAAGAAATTCAGCAACACCGCCAGCATCAGCAGCCCGGCGAAAATCAGGCCGATCTTGCCGCTGTTGATCAGGATGAACGCCGGAATGGCAAGGACGAACAGGCCAATGCTGCCGATGACGATAAAGGGCTTGCGGCCGATCTTGTCGCTGACAAAACCAATCAGCGGCTGCACGAACAACATGCCGACCATGATCGCGATGATGATCAACACGCCACGGTTTTCGCTGTAGTGCAGGTTATGCGAGAGGTAACTCGGCATATAAGTGAGCAGCATGTAATAGGTGACGTTGGTCACCGCGACCACACCGACGCAGGTCATCAGGCTACGCCAGTGTTGGGTGGCGATTTCCTTGAACGACACTTTCGGCCCACGGGCCAGACCTTCGCGGTCGCCTTGTTCGAGTTTCTCCACGTGCTGCTGGAACGCTGGCGTTTCTTCGAGCGCATGACGCAAATACAGACCGATCATGCCCAATGGCAGGGCGAGGAAGAACGGCAGACGCCAGCCCCACTCGAGAAACTGCTCTTCGCCGATAATCGTCGAGATCATCACCACCACGCCGGCGCCAAGGACGAAACCGGCAATCGAACCGAAGTCCAGCCAACTGCCGAGGAAGCCGCGCTTGCGGTCCGGCGCGTATTCGGCGACGAAGATCGAGGCACCGGTGTATTCGCCACCGACGGAAAAGCCTTGGGCCATTTTCGCTAGCAACAGCAGGATCGGCGCCCAGATACCTATGGAGTCATAGGAGGGGATCAGGCCGATGGCGAAGGTGCTGAGGGACATGATGACGATGGTCGCGGCGAGGACTTTCTGTCGTCCGTACTTGTCGCCCAACGCGCCGAAAAACAGGCCGCCCAGCGGCCGGATCAGGAACGGCACGGAGAATGTCGCCAATGCCGCGATCATTTGTACGCCAGGATCGGCGCCGGGGAAGAAGATCTTGCCGAGCGCATAGGCGACAAAGCCGTAGACGCCAAAGTCGAACCATTCCATGGCATTGCCGAGTGCAGCGGCCGTAATGGCTTTGCGCATCTTGACGTCATCGACGATTGTGATGTCTTTCAGACCAATCGGTTTGACGCTGCTTTTACGTGATTTCATCCGGGTATTCTCTTTACTGATCCATCTTTTCGCGTCAATGCCATCTATTTGATGGCGCGTGCTTAATGGGTCTGATACATGAGGACACGAAATAATTCACCGCTCGCGGCTTTTTTTAATTTTCAAACACGAGATCAAAAGATCGCAGCTTCGTTTCACGCGACAGTTCCTACGGGGGGGGGCAGTGTCCCGAGGGCTGTCGAAAGCTGCACTTCACATCAGACAAAAAACGTCTTTACGACCGATGCACCCGGCCACGGGCTCTACTTACGAATCGCCACGTACGATTTACCCAGATCACTGGCCCAGCCATCCAGCACCACTTTGACGTCATCGGCGCTCAGCACCTGTTTGTCGTTTTCCAGCGGCACGCCGGTGCCCTTGCGCACGACTTCGGCCACCACTTCGCCGGTCGAACCGTCCTCGAAAGAGACTTCCGTGGCGATTTCACTGTCCTGATCGCGGATGCCGGTGGCGGTGCTCACGCCAGCCGCGACCAGTGTGACCGGCAGCCATTCATAAAATTGCAGGCCTTGGGTGCTGGCACTGACCCGGGTGATAGCCGGCCTGACGATCAGCGTATTCGGGCCGGGCGTGGACACCAGTTGCAGCACTTTGCCCAGTTCATGCCTGAGGGCTGCGTCGTAATACTCGGTCACCCCGGACAGCGTGCTCAGTGGAATCCGGTCAGTCGGCTCTGCGCTGGGATAGAACTGACTCGGCGCCAAATAGGCCTGGGTGTAACGACCTCTGACCAATGCCGGACTGACCCAACCCAATACGTCCTGACCCGAAGGCGACTTGTGCTCCTTCAATACGCTGTAGTCGTGCAGAAACCCGGTATGTTCGACCTTTTGGCTGCTGCAAGCCGACATGCTCAGGGACGCCGTGCACAAAATCGACATCAGGCAATGGCTTCTCATCAATGCGATTCCTTGTGCTTTGGCGGGGTGTCTTGCGAGCACTCGATGTGCAACTGGCCGTGGGTCATGATCCAGTGGATGAGGTCGGCGGCCGGGATCGAATGGGCGTACTCCACCCACTGGGCGTTGGTCGGGCTGAACTGCTCGAAGTAACGGCGCAGGACAATCCGGCTCTGATCACTGGACAATCCCAGGCAAAACTCCTGAAACAGGATCGGCGTATCGTGTGTCGGTGCTGTCGTGCGCTGGCTGAGGATCAACGGATATTGGGCGTTATGCCCCTCGGCGGTATACCTGCTGTGTAAGGCCTTCATGAACAACCCCCTGATTTGGAAAGGTGTGCAGGATGCAGGACGGTTTTTGCCGGACGATGTCCGGTTGATGTCACTGGCGAAGGAATGTTGCTCGATTGAAATAAATGACCCGGACGCCAGAATGGTTTTAGATGCGCTCTTTTCTGGATTGAGGATCCTGTGCCCGTGAGCAGACTGCTGATCGTCGACGACGACGTGGAAATTCTGTCGCTGCTGAAGAAGTTCTTCGTCCAGCACGCCTATGAAGTCGATGTAGCGGCGGACGGCGAGGCGATGTGGGCGGCGATCGACCAGCAGCGACCGGACACGATCATTCTCGACCTGATGCTGCCTGGGGAGGGCGGCTTGAGTCTGTGCCAGAAAGTGCGCGCGCAGATGGCCATTCCGATCATCATGCTCACCGCCATGGGCGAACTGAGCGACCGCATTGTCGGCCTGGAGCTGGGGGCGGATGACTACGTCACCAAGCCGTTTGCACCGCGTGAACTGCTGGCTCGTCTGCGTGCCGTGCAGCGCCGCGCGAGCGAACCGGCCAGTCAGCCGAGCGAACCGTCCCGGCCGGTGATTGCCTTCGCCGGTTGGCATCTGGATATCACCTGCCGCGAACTGCGCTCACCGCAAAACGTGATGATTCCGCTGTCTGGCGGCGAGTTCGACTTGCTGGTGGTGTTTCTTGAGCATCCGCAACGCATTCTGACTCGCGAGCAATTGATCGACCTGACCCATGGCCAGGGCCACGACGCGTTTGATCGCAGCATCGATGTGCAGGTCAGCCGGTTGCGGCGCAAGATCGAGCCCGACTGCAAACGTCCGGACCTGATCCGCACCGTTCGCAACGGCGGTTATATGTTCACGGCCAAGGTCAGCCGCTCGTGATCCGCCGGATGCTGCGGCGCGACACCCTCAGTCGGCGGATTGCCCTGACTATCGTTGCGGCGATGCTGACGTCGCTGGCCCTTAATGCCTTGTTCGTGCAGGTCGCCGGGATCTGGGCGCGTCCGCCGATTGAGCGTACCGGTTTGCTGGAACAGATTGCCGCTACCGTGCGCGTGATCGAGGCCGCGCCAGTACCGTTGCGCCCGCAGTTGGCGGACGCGGCAAGCAGCCCGCGGCTGAAAGTGGCGTGGAAAGCGCAGCGCGCCGACTTCGGGCTGCCGGCGGGCGGCAATCCGGTTGAAGCGGGCAGGGTGCCGGTGCTGCAACTGCTGTTGGCCGATGGCCGAACCATGGAAGCCTTCAACCCCGACGACTGGCCGAGCCACAGCCCGCAGGCGCACTATGCCGCACTTGTGCAACTGGTCGATGGCAGTTGGTTGTCGTTCACCCCACCGGAACGGGTTTGGGGGCTGGAGGCGAGTACGCGGATTGCGGTGGTTATCGCCCTCGGCCTGATCGCTACCTTGCTGGTGGCCTGGATCGCCACGCGCCAACTGGCTAAACCCTTGCAACGTTTCGCCAGCGCCGCGCGGCGTTTCGGTGGTGATCTGCGCGCACCGCCGATCAAAATCGAAGGCCCTGAGGAAATCCGCCAGGCGATCATCGCCTTCAACACCATGCAGGCGCAGATTCAGCATTTCATCGGCGAACGCACGCACATGCTCGCGTCCATCTCCCACGACTTGCGCGCACCGCTGACCCGCATGCGCTTGCGCAGCGAGTTCATGGAAGATCTGGATAACCAAGGCAAACAGATTCGTGACATCGAAGAGATGCAGTCGATGATCAACGCCGCGTTGGCGTTTTTTCGCGAGGACACCCACGGGGAACCCACCACGGCGTTTGACCTTGCCGAACTGCTGCAAACCATCATCGATGACTACCGTGACCAGAACATCGCCGTCGGTTACAGCGGCCCGGCACACTGGGTGTATGAGGGTCGGCCGCTTGGCATCAAACGAGTGATCGTCAACCTGCTGGAAAATGCCGAGAAGTACGCGCAACACCCGAGCATCGCCTTGAGCGGCGATGGCTACACGATCTGCATCGAGGTCAGCGACGAAGGGCCGGGGATTGCCGAAGAGTCGCTGGAGCGCGTGTTCGATCCGTTCTTACGCCTCGAAACCTCACGCAACCGCGAGACCGGCGGGGTCGGACTCGGACTTTCCGCGGCGCGGGCCATTGTGCGTGAGCAGGGCGGGGAACTGACGTTGAGCAATCGCAGCGGTGGCGGGTTAGTGGCGCGGGTTGAGTTGCCGATTCAATGACCACGCCTTTAGCCGCTGTCAGGGGCACCGTTATCAGCGCCAGGACATTCCGTGGTTATACGAATTCGATGGGATCGCATTCCTAAGCTGGACAGACGCGCATTATTCGACCTGCTGGAAAGCTGCGTGAAAAGCGATCTGTGGTTTATGGCCGCAGCCGTCGCCACGGACACACACTTTTTCACAAAGCCCTCCTGCCAACCATTCAATGGCAGAATCCCCTCAACTTGAAAGTTTTGGAGATCACTATGCTTCGTGCGTTTGAACGAAGACTCGACCCTTTTCCGCCTGACGAGGTACCACCGCCGCCCAACGGTCTGGCGCGTTTTCTGTGGGCCTGTACGCGAGGCGCGCGCGGTTACATTCTGCTGCTTGCGCTGCTGAGTGCCGCTGTGTCGATTTACGAAGCCTGGCTGTTTTCCTTTCTAGGGCAGGTCGTGGATCTGCTCTCGACCTGGCAGGCGGGCGGCGAAGCCGCCGCGCAGGAAAGTCGGGTGTTGTGGGGCATGGGCATTGTCATGGTGACCAGTGTCGGGCTGGTGGCGTTGCGCACCATGGTGCAGCACCAGATATTGGCGATTAACTTGCCGTTGCGCCTGCGTTGGGATTTCCATCGCCTGATGCTGCGGCAGAGCCTTTCGTTTTTTTTCGATGAGTTTTCCGGCCGGGTCACCACCAAGGTGATGCAAACCGCGCTGGCAGTGCGTGACGTGTTGTTTACCCTGATCGAGATCATTCCCGGGATCGGCGTGTATTTCATCGCGATCATCGCGCTGGCCGGTGGCTTCGCGCTGAAACTGATGCTGCCGTTCATTGGTTGGGCGGTGTTGTTCGCGCTGGCCATGTGGTACTTCGTGCCGCGGCTGGGCAAAGTCGGGCAGGAGCAGGCCAATGCGCGGTCAATGATGACCGGGCGAATCTCGGACGCCTACACCAACATCACGACGGTGAAGCTGTTCTCCCATTCCAATCGTGAAGCGCACTTCGCCCGTGCAGCGATGGAAGATTTCAAGCTGACCGGTTTTCGCCAGATGCGTCTCGTCAGCAGGTTCGAGATCGTCAACCAGGCCTTGGTGGTAGGGTTGATCATGTCCGCGGGTGGTTACGCCCTGTGGCTTTGGCACCAGGGCGATGTCGGCGCCGGTGCCGTGGCGGCAATCACTGCCATGGCGTTGCGCATCAACGGCATGTCGAACTGGATCATGTGGCAGATGACCTCGCTGTTCGAGAGCATCGGCACTGTGCAGGATGGCATGGCCACGCTGACGCAAGGCGCCAAGGTGCAGGACGCGCCGGATGCAGGTGTGCTGGTGACCAAGGGCGGCGCCGTTACTTTCGATAAGGTGCACTTCAACTACAACGGCGAACGCCAGGTGCTCGATGGCCTCAGCCTGAACATCCGCCCGGGTGAAAAAATCGGTCTGGTCGGCCGCTCCGGCGCCGGCAAATCCACGCTGATCAACTTGCTGCTGCGCTTCTATGACGTCGACAGCGGCGAGATTCGCATCGACGGGCAAAACATCGCGAAAGTGACCCAAGACAGTTTGCGCAGCGCCATCGGCATGGTTACCCAGGACACCTCGCTGCTGCATCGTTCGATTCGCGACAACATCGCCTATGGCCGTCCCGATGCCACCGATGCGCAAATCCGCAGCGCCGCCGCCAGCGCCCAGGCCGATGAGTTCATCAGTCAACTCAGCGACCGCCAAGGCCATAGCGGCTACGACACACTGGTCGGTGAGCGGGGCATCAAGCTGTCGGGCGGTCAACGGCAACGCGTCGCGATTGCCCGGGTAATGCTCAAGAACGCGCCGATCCTGCTGCTTGATGAAGCCACCAGCGCGCTGGATTCGGAAGTCGAAGTGGCCATTCAGGAAAGCCTCGATCACATGATGCAGGGCAAAACCGTGATTGCTATCGCCCATCGGCTGTCGACGATCGCGGCCATGGACCGGCTCATCGTGATGGATGACGGACGCATTATCGAACAGGGCACCCATAGCGAATTACTGGAGAGGAACGGCGTGTACGCGCGGCTTTGGCAACATCAAAGCGGCGGGTTTCTGGGTGAAGACAAGGGGTTGGTCGAGGCACTGGATCAGGCTTGAGATGCCAGGGCGCATGGCGCGGATTTATTGAGTTCCGTCCATGCGCCCTCTATATGGGCCGACAGTAGCCCGTGGTTAACCAGAACTTTGGGCAGAGGTCTACGCGTACCTGCCAGTCACCAACGCCGGCTTTCGACTCAGCATCGCGGTCATTCCCCAGCAGGCAAACCTGTATCTGAAGAGGGAAACTCCGAGAACGCCTGACAGTCTATGCTCCAAGACTTGACTCAACTGCTCAGGGTGCTGATGCATGAACTCTCTCTGGATCGCCCTGGCCATTTTCGGGTGCCTGGTTGCTGCTTCGCTTTTCATGATGAATGGGTACCCCAAGCTGGCGTCCCACCACCGGGATGACGAGACCAATACCGTCATTCGCCTGGTCGCCAACATTTTTGTGGTCATGACGTCGCTGGTCTTTGGTCTGATGATCAATTCTGCCAAAAACACCTACGAGTCCATAGATGCGAACTTCCATGGCTATGCAACCAGTCTGATTATTTTTGACCGGACGCTACGAGGCTATGGAGAGGCGACACAAGACACGCGCAACCGTCTGATCACCTATCTCGAGCGCGCTATCGAGACTCCGTATCGAGGTGATGAGGCCTTGCAGCATCGCGACAGCGAAGCGGCTAAATACCTGGATGACATAGGCAAGTCGTTGACCGGCATAAAGCCACCGGATCGCTTCCATGAAACGATGCTTCAGGATATTCGTCAGCAATATCATTCGATCATCGAGCAACGCTGGAGGATCGTCGAGCAGTCAGAGGGGGCGATTCCGGGCCCTTTGATTGGGATGCTGGTTGCCTGGTTGACACTCATCTTCGCCAGTTTCGGATACCGCGCTCCCCGGAACTCGATGGTGATTGGAATGTTCATTGTCTCGTCATTGCTCATCGCGGCCTCTGTTTACCTCGTTCTGGACATGGATGTGCCATTTCACGGCCCTATCCAGATATCCGATGAGCCCCTGCGCAGGGCGCTCGCCGAAATGCAGCTCTAAGCGGCTCGTTGGGCATTCGCATTTTGAGTGGCAGCTTTCGGCCACTCGTTACTACTCTGGCCCGGATGCCAATGCTCCAGCCGTTGCAGGTGGTGCGGCAGGAAGTAGCTGATCAGCGTCCCCAGCGTTTTAACGGTAATGGAACAACGACCCTGTAACTTCTCAATAAATCGAAATACGCTATCGTTGCTCGACTATTCAAGAAGGAACGCGGGTACATGGCCGACTCTTGTACGACTGAACGAAACAGTGCCTGGTCGGTGTTTCTGATCTTTCTGCGGCTCGGATTGACTTCATTCGGTGGTCCCATTGCTCACTTGGGCTACTTCCACCATGAGTTCGTCAGCCGGCGGCAATGGCTGACCGAGCGCAGCTATGCCGATTTGGTCGCGTTGTGTCAGTTTCTGCCAGGACCGGCGAGCAGTCAGGTCGGCATCGCTTTGGGCCTGTCCCGCGCAGGATATCGCGGTGCGCTCGCTGCTTGGGCCGGGTTCACGTTGCCGTCGGCGATGCTGATGATTTTGTTTGCACTGGGCCTTTCCCGTTATGGCGCTGTTCTTTCGCCCGGCGCGCTGCATGGCCTCAAAATCGTGGCTGTTGCGGTGGTTGCTCAAGCCGTGTGGGGAATGGCTCGAAACCTGTGCACGGACGTACCGCGAATTACCCTCATGGTGATTGCCGCGTGCGTCGCGCTGCTTGTGCCGTCTGCCTGGGGGCAGTTCAGCGTGATTGTCGTGGCTGGATGGGTGGGGCTGATGCTGTTCAAACCCGCGCAACGTGTCGAGCACGACGTGCTGTCTTTACCGGTCAGCCGCAGAGCCGGGGTGATGTGGCTGGCCTTGTTTCTTCTGTTGTTGGTGGGGCTACCGTTGTTGGCCGAACGGGTAACCGATCAAAGCCTTGCAATGGTCGATGCTTTCTACCGTTCCGGCTCCCTGGTATTCGGCGGCGGCCACGTGGTTCTGCCTCTTCTGCAAGCAGAAGTAGTGCCCTCCGGTTGGGTCAACAACGAAACATTCCTCGCAGGATACGGTGCTGCGCAGGCTGTGCCGGGCCCATTGTTTACGTTCGCCGCGTTTCTCGGCGCCTCCATGAGCGTCCCACCTTCAGGTTGGGCGGGCGCCATGATCTGTTTGCTGGCGATCTTTGCCCCAGCGTTTTTGTTGGTCGTCGGCGCCTTGCCTTTCTGGGAACATTTACGTAGCAGCGTGCGTGCACAAGCCGCTTTGGCCGGGGTGAACGCGGCCGTCGTTGGCCTATTGCTGGCCGCGCTTTATCAACCTGTGTGGACCAGCGCGATTCTGAAGCCGCAAGACTTCGGCCTCGCACTGGTTGCCCTGATGGCGCTGATGGTGTGGAAGTTGCCGGCGTGGCTGGTTGTAATCGGCACGGGGGTGGCGGGGTGGGTGTTGAGTGTCTTGGTATGAATCAGGTCACCTGCCAAGTAAACGGTGCATCCCTCAAAGCCGATCTCAACGCATAAAAATTTTGAACCGCTCTTGGGCTCGCTCACCTAATGATTAGCTTGTGAATAATCACACAGGCATTGTGCCAATATCGGCACCCTCCGAGAGGTGATCAACGTGGCTAAAGACGAGAAGAAAAGCAAAGGTGACGCTTCGAAAGCCAGCAAGGACTTGAAAGACAAAAAGTCATCACCGGCAAAAAAATCAGCGGCGGCTTCGACGCTTTCCAAATCCTCCGACAAGAAGGACAAAAAGAAAGACGTCGAACCCAAGAAGTCTGCAAAGAAGGCTGATAGCAAGCCAGAAAAGGCCAAGAAATCAGAGAAGTCTGATAAGCCTGCAAAGAAGAAAAAGTGACACCTGCCATCTGCTAGGGCTTTACGCCCTAGCTTTCCTCAAGCCGATGGCTTCACTTCAGGCCAGCTCCTCAACCCTGTGCACATCACCCAAGGAATCACGCTGCATCGACTGCAGGTTTTTCTCGATGGTTTCGCACAGCGCTTCCATCTGAATCTGGTGTTCACTGAGACGAAACGGGCTCTGTAGATCGGTGCCGATACGTTCGATGGCCAGTAGCATGAAGCCCACCACGGTCGAGGCGAGCGGGGTGTACCAGCCCAGGGATTCCACCAGCCCCACTGGCACGATCAGGCAGAACAGCGAAATAAACAGCCGTGGGAAATACACATAAGGGTACGGCAGCGGCGTATTGGCGATCCGCTCCATCCCGCCCTGGCTGTTGGACAGATCGACCATGGTCGATTCCAGCCGCGCAAGGCGAATGCTGTCCAGTCGCCCGGCCTTGTATTCTTTCGCCAGCAGGGCGGCGGAACCGGTGAGGATGTCGTTGGCGAAGTTATTGGTGGTGCCGCTGCGGGCGAACTCGTCGGCAGGGATAAACGCGCGAATTTCTTCGGGGCAAGGCTCGCCTTGAAGATGCGCCGCGAGGCAATTCACATAGGCCACATGACGGCGCAGCAGGGTTGATTTGACCGGATTCACCTCACTGCCGGTGTCGTCCAGCAGCGTCAGCACTTGCCGGGCGTAGCTGCGGGAACTGTTGATCATCATGCCCCACAGCGTTCGTGCCTCCCACCAACGGTTATAGGCACTGCTGTTGCGAAAACTGATCAACACCACCAATGCTGAACCGAGCAATGTCAGGGGCATCAGCGGCAGGTTTATCTTGGCGTTGAGAAACAACATGAAATCTACTGTGACGGCGATATCCCAGAGCAATAGCCAAAACAGGGCCCAGCCGACATAGCCCATGGTTTTGATGATCAGACGGTATTTTTTGATGATGGCAGCTTTCAAACGGAAACCTCGAGGCGAGCGGTAAGCATTTACGCCCTAGCTCGGACGGTGTTTTCGGGGTAAAGGTTCGCTGATTGAAATACCTGTCGTCCATTCGTCCAGAACGCGGCACTCCTCAGAGCGGATCGCTTCTGAACTTCAAGCACGGACTTCCCGCGCCCCGGTTGGAGAGCCAGCATGGAAATTGATGAAAACGCGCCAGGCAACAAGTCTCAGCAGGAAGTGACTCGCACCACAGACAACGAGACCGGACACGATCCGCGGCGCGATGAACCTGAGGTCCCGTTGCCAGCAGACGACGAAGCGCCGCTCGAGGAAGACATGAGCGATGTGGATGCGAATAACTCGGTATCAAGCGAGCATCCTTGATCAACATAATCGAGCCATAAAAAAACCGGCATTCCGCCGGTTTTTTTTGGTCTGCAATCGACCAATCAGAGCGCAGCTTTCACCTGCAAGCCAAACACCAGCGCATTGTCGATGTCTTGGCCGGAAAAAGCGCCCGGCTCGATGATGTACTGCATGTTCGGCCGCAAGGTCAGCCAGGGCGTGGCCTGATAACCGTAACCGAGTTCGATCAACTGTTCAGCGCTGTCCAGGTTCGGGAACGCTGTGCCGTTGTTCAGTGCGGCGTCTTGTTGCACATCGCGACTGCGCGGGTTGGGCACAGCGCGGCCGTACCCGAGGGCGACGGTGTCACGCGGCCGGCCTTCGAACGGTTTGTACAGAACCACGCCCGTGCCATACCACTTGCTGAACGGCGAGGCGGCGGTGCTGGCTGCCGAATATTGGCCGAAGGCGTGCAGGCTGCGACCTTCGGACGCCTGCGAGCGCCACACCGCCTGATCGACCAGCAAGTAATGACCACCGCGACCGGACAATTCCTTGTCGCTGTCGATGCGTTTTACATCGGAGCTGTCGTAGTAGTAACCAACCTTGTATTCACCCGGCAAGTCACCTGCGCGCTTGTACACCAACTCGATCGGCACCACGGTGCCCGTCGTGTGTTTCGGGCCAAGATGCCAGGCACGGCTGGCGTTACCGTTGCTTTCGGGGTCGACATTGAATGCGGCCACACGCAGCTGCCACGATGGCGACAGGTCGTATTTCACCCGTATTCCCAACCGGGCGTTGGGGTAGTTGGTCCAGCCGCTGCCGCCGGACATGTTCAGCGGGTGGCCGCAGAAACCGGCGTTCATGAAGTTGCAGAGAATGCCACTGTCCAGCCCGCCGAGGTCGTTACCCATGGCCATGTAGCCGAGTTTGACGTTCAGCGCCGGGGTAAACAGTGAGCGTTCGTAGCTCAACTCGGTCAGGCGGGTGTAGAGGCCACCGTAGTTTTCCTGAATTGGCAGACGGTTGCCGACCAGATCTTCAGAGGCACTGTTGCCGCGACGGTCGTTGATGGTCAGTTGGACCTTGCCGGCGTTGTCCACGCCGTACAGTTTGCTCAGGTCGAACTGCACACCCAACTTGATGTTCTGCGAGTAACGCGCCGAACGATGCAGCCCACCGTCGGCGTTGTAGGCCGTCTCGCCGCTGTAATCGCCGGTGAACTTGATGCCGTCTTCGTCCATCTGGTGGCGCAGGCCGCCCCAATCGCCAGTCAGGGTGTTGCGGGTCAAGAGGTTCGAACCGGTATCGGCGAAGGCGGGCAGGGCGGTGCTGCAGGTCAGCCCCAACAGCACGCCGTTAAGCCAGCCGATATGAGAAAAACGAAACATGGAAATCTTCCTGGTGAAATCTTCAGCGATAGGCATAAAGCGGCGCGGCACCCGAAGGTGCCGCGCACAAGTGCAATGAAGTGGCTCGCAGATGTTTACGGCAGCGCGTAAGCCATCACGTAGTCGCCACGATCGGTCGACTGACGAGCACCACCGGCGGTGACAACGATGAACTGCTTGCCGGTCTTCGGCGAAACGTAAGTCATCGGACCGCCCTGGCTGCCCACAGGCAGACGCGCCTTCCAGATTTCTTCACCGTTGCCACTGTTGAAGGCGCGCAGGTAGAAGTCCTGAGTACCGGCGATAAAGATCAGGCCACCTTGAGTCGACAGCGTGCCGCCGAGGGTTGGCAGACCGACCTTGATCGGCAGGTGCATGCGGATACCCAACGGGCCCGTGTCTTCAACAGTGCCGACCGGCACTTGCCAGGCAACTTTCTGGGTTTTCATATCGATGGCGGTCAGCGTACCGAACGGCGGCGCCTGGCAAGGAATACCGGCGACCGACAGGAAGCGGTTTTTGTTCACCGCGTAAGGCGTGCCCTTGAGCGGTACGGCGCCCATGCCGGTGTTCAGTGATTCGCCACCGGAAGCGGCCTGAGCCTTGTTCTGCGACGGGATCATCTGAATCCACAGACCCAGGCGCATGTCGTTGACGAAGATGAAGCCATGCACCGGATCGGTGGAGATGCTGCCCCAGTTCATGCCGCCCAGCGAACCCGGGAAGCTCAGTGACTTGTCGGTGCCCGGCGCGGTGTACAAACCGTCATAACGCATCGACTTGAAATCGATACGGCACAACAGTTGGTCGTACGGCGTCGCGCCCCACATGTCCGATTCGGTCAGGTGCTTCGCACCGATCTGCGGCATGCCTACCGATTTTGGCTGGGTTGGCGAGTACGGCTCGTTAGGGATGTTGGCCGCTTTGACCGGCACTTCTTCAACATCGGTCAGTGGTTTGCCGGTGGCGCGATCCAACACATAAATCTGACCAGCCTTGGTACCGATGACCAGCGCCGGAATAGTTTTGCCGTCCTTGGTGAAGTCGATCAGGCTCGGCTGCATCGGCAAGTCGAAGTCCCAGAGATCGTTGTGAACGGTCTGGAACACCCACTTTTCTTCACCACTGTTGGCGTCCAGCGCGAGGATCGATGCACCGTAGGTGTGATCCAGTTTGCTGCGCTCGACACCGTAGATGTCGGTGGAAGAACTGCCCATCGGCAGGAATACGGTGTTGGTCGCCGCGTCGTAAGACATCGGCGCCCAGCTGTTCGGCGTGCTGCGCACATAGGTGCTGCCTTCGGCTGGTGCGTTGCGATCCTGCGGGTTGCCCGGATCGAATGCCCAGCGCATGGCGCCCGTCATCACATCGAAACCACGGATCACGCCGCCCGGCATGTCGGTTTGCACGTTGTCGGCCACTCGACCGCCAACGACGACGGTGGTCCCGGCCATCAGCGGTGCGGAGGACAGCTGATAGTAGCTATCCGGGACATTGCCCAGACCGGCCTTCAGATCAACCTGGCCGTTGTTGCCAAAACCCCGGCAGAACTCGCCGGTGTCGGCATCCACGGCAATCAGGCGTGCGTCGATGGTGTTGGTCAGCAAACGGCGCTGGCAGTGGGCAGGGAGGGCGGCGGCTGTGTCCTGAGCGACCGGCGAGTTTTCTGGCTTGGCGACTGCCGCCGTGGCGTCGAAGTAAGCCATGCCACGGCAACGCTGCCAGACTTTCGACTGGGCGTTGATCGAGTTTTTCCAGATTTCCTTGCCAGTGTCGGCATCCAGCGCGATCAGGTTGTTGTGCGGGGTGCAGATGAACACCTTGTTGCCGACCTGCAGCGGGGTGAGCTGATCTTCGGCACCGTTGCCATCGCTCTCGGCGACGTCACCGGTGTGGTAAGTCCATGCGACCTGCAATTTGTCGACGTTGGTACGGTTGATCTGATCGAGCGCGGCGAAGCGGCTGCCGCCTTCGGTATTGCCGTAGTGAGCCCAGTCTTTCTGTGCTTTTTCTGGCTCGACGGGGGTGAGCCCAGGACCAGTGCCGGTCGCTGCGACGGTAGGGTGGGCGACGAACATGTTGCCGGCGGCAACGGCCAGTGCAACCGCCAATACGGCGGCAACGCCATAAGCGCCACGACCAGGCACGCCACCGTTGGCACGCGTCAGCAGGGGGTAGACCAACGTAACGGCCAGGCCGACCGCGCCGAACATGAACAGACGCGAGAACAACGGCCAAAACACCAGGCCCACGTCGCTGACCGCCCAGATAGCGGTTGCGAGCAGGAACGCTGCGAACAACCAGGCACCGGCCGGCTTGTAGCGCGCGATAAGAACACCGGCGATGGCCATCGCCAGACCGCCGACCAGGAAGTACCACGAACCACCGAGGCCGACCAACTTCACGCCCCCGGCCGCCAGCGCCAGACCGAGCAGGGCGATGATCACACCCAGCCCGATCAGAATGAATTTTGATACGCCAGAGACGCGTTGACTTTGCTTCACGTTGAGAGCCCCGTTGAAATGAGGCGCCCATTATATAGTTAGGTAACTACCTAGTTAAAACACAATTTCACGCTTCAAGCGTAGTTCGTCCTTGAATCAAGCGCTCCATCGGAAGGTTCGGACCTCGTTAAGCGTTTGTTCCGTTTGGCCAAATGCTGTCGACAGGCGCAGAATCGGCGGTGAGCGCCGCCCGTCGCAGGCGCGCCATGAAAATTGCAATTATTCCTTTCGACCGCGTTTCAGATCATTGTGGAATGCCTGCACCGGTGCCGATCCTGGCGCAGGCGTGGGGTGTTCCAACTTGGAAAAATCAGGAGGATCAATGTCACAACCTGTTGCGTCTGCAAGGCCGACTCAACCGTCAAACCGACGCTGGATGGGCATGATGTTTTGGCTGGTACTGGCAGGAGTGGCGGTGCTGTTGCTGGTCAGCGGCTACGGTGCTTTGGTGAATGCCAACCGCGATAACTTGCAACTCGCCGTACTGGGCGGACTTTCCGGATTTGGTGCAACCGCACTGGGCGCCGTAGCGGCCATTGCGCTGCGCGACATCGCCGCTCGCACGCAGGACATCATGCTCGGCTTCGCCGCCGGCATGATGCTCGCCGCCAGTTCGTTTTCATTGATTCTTCCCGGTATCGAAGCTGCTCGGGAGCTTAGCGGCAGCCCATTGCTGGCTGCCGGCATCGTCGTGCTGGGATTGGGCCTGGGGGTGGCGTTGATGATCGGACTCGACCGATTCGTCCCTCACGAACATACCGAGAGTGGACGGCGCGGGCCTCAAGTCGAGCGCATCAATCGGGTCTGGTTGTTCGTCTTGGCGATTACCTTGCACAACTTGCCGGAAGGCATGGCCATCGGCGTCAGTTTCGCCAATGGCGACATGCAGGTCGGCCTGCCCCTGACAACAGCCATTGCCATTCAGGACATTCCCGAAGGCCTGGCGGTGGCTCTGGCCTTGCGGGTGACCGGTATTTCAGCGCTGCGCGCGGCGATGATTGCCATCGCATCGGGCTTGATGGAGCCGATCGGCGCGGTCGTCGGTCTGGGCATTTCCAGCAGCTTTGCCCTCGGTTATCCGATTGCGCTGGGACTTGCCGCTGGCGCGATGATTTTCGTGGTGTCCCATGAAGTGATTCCCGAAACGCACCGCAATGGCCACGAAACACCGGCGACGCTGGGTCTGATGCTCGGGTTCGGCGTGATGATGTTTCTCGACACGGCGCTGGGCTAATCGCTCATCGTCTTGTCAAAACGATGGTCAACAAAGGAGGGCATGTGTCCACATTCCACATCGAGGCCGTGGCCCGGTCAGAAATGGCCGAGGTCATCGACTTTGTCATGCAGGCTCGCGCTGAGCTTTTTCCGAAGCTGAGCGCCACAGGAATCCCGCCAGATCTGGCGAATTTTGAAGAGACTTACATAAGTGGCGCCGGACGTTTTCTGCTCGCCCGTCATGAGGGTCGCATCGTCGCCACGATCGGCTATCTACCCTATGACGATCGCTTCGAACACCTCGACTATCAGCAACTCGAGGTCGTGGAAGTGGTGCGGCTGTTTGTCGTTCCCGAGTTCAGACGCTCAGGATTGGCCAGTGAGCTTTACCAAGAACTGAAGTCGTCAGCCGAACGTGCAGGGGTTCATGTGATCTATCTGCACACGCACCCCTTCTTGCCGGGCGCGATCAATTTCTGGCTCAAGCGTGGCTTTGAGGTGATTGCTGTGGATGCCGACCCGGTTTGGCAGACGACTCATATGGATTGCCGGATTCAAAACTGACCCATCAGGAAGAGCGCAATCGCAGGATCTGCGCGCCGTCGAACGGATCAGTCAGGTAGTGCGCGTGGACACCAAACGTTTCCAGCAGGCGTTGCGCAGTCAGCACTTCAAGGGGTTTGCCGAGGGCGACGAGTCGGCCCTTTTCCAGTACGGCCAAACGATCACAAGTCAGTGCCTGATTGAGGTCGTGCAGGGCAATCACCGTGGTCACCGGCAACGCTTGAACCACATGCAAAATAGACAGTTGATGCTGGATATCCAGGTGGTTGGTGGGTTCGTCCAGCAACAGAATTTGCGGGCGCTGGGCGAGGGCGCGAGCGATGTGCACACGCTGGCGCTCGCCACCGGAAAGGCTGCGCCAGGAGCGATTGCGCAGATGCGCCGCGTCAACATCGCGCAAGGCCTGATCGACGATGCCGTCGTCCTCGGCAGACCACGGACTGAGCGCCGACAGCCATGGCGTTCGACCCAGCGCTACTGCGTCAAACACGCTGATCGCGTCGAGGGTGTCCGCCTGTTGCTCAACCACTGCCAGCGTTTGCGCGACGGTTCGGCGCGATAGCGTCTTCAAGCGCTGGCCGTGGAGATGGATGTCGCCACGACTGGGCGCGCGTACGCCGCAGAGTAATTTCAGCAAAGTGGATTTGCCGGAACCGTTGGGGCCGACAAGGCCAAGGGTTTCGCCGCGGCGGATGTCCAGATCGATCTCGTGCAGCAACCGTGCATCGCGGATATCAAAGCCGAGGCCGCAGCACTGCAGTACCGATTCGCCGACAGCTGGGGACAGCGTATTCATCGGGCATTCCTCCGGCCGATCAGGATCAGCGCGAACACCGGCGCACCGACCAGCGCGGTAATCACGCCGACCGGGATCACCTGGCCTTTAATGAGCGTGCGCGACAGCACATCAGCAGCAATCAGAAACACCGCGCCACCCAGTGCACTCGCTGGCAGCAGACGCGTGTGTCGAGTGCCGAGCAACAGCCTTACAGCATGGGGAATGACCAGACCCACGAAACCGATCGAGCCGACAATCGATACCATCACAGCCGTCACCAATGCGGCACAACTGATCAACAGTAATTGCACGCGACGCACCGGAATCCCGAGCGAGGCAGCTGAATCTACACCGAAGGTAAACGCGTCCAGCGCACGCCGATGCCACAGGCACACAACGAGCCCGATGACCGCCACCGGCACCGCCAGCCACACCGATGGCCAGCGCACGCCGCTGAGATTGCCGAGCATCCAGAACATGATGCCGCGAGCCTGTTCGGAACTGGCCGACTTGGTGATCAGAAATGCCGTGAGCGCATTGAACAGCTGCGAGCCGGCGATCCCCGCCAAAATGATCTGGCCGGTATTACCCGGTGAGCCAGCGGCGCGGCCGAGCAAAACCACCACGGCGAACGCCACAACAGCGCCGCCGAACGCGCCAACTGACATGGAAATCGCCCCCGCGCCGAAACCGAGCAACGCGACCATCACCGCGCCCGTCGAAGCACCAGCGGAAATGCCCAGCAGATACGGATCGGCCAACGGGTTGCGCAGCAGCGATTGCAGAATCACCCCGCAAGTCGCCAGGCCAGCGCCGCAAGCGGCAGCCACCAGCGCGCGAGTCAGGCGATAGTTCCAGACGATGCCTTCGTCGATCGGATCAAGAACATACCCGGCCGCCCACAGTTTGTTGGCCAGCACCTGAAACACCACGATGGGATCAATGGTTGTCTCACCAATGGCCACACCCGCAATCACCGCTAAAAGCAGGATCGTCAGTGCAAGCAAAGTGCGTATCAACGTCGCGGTCATTTGGACAGGTCGTATCCGTTGATGGCGCTCGCCAGTGCGGCGATACCGTCGAATGTGCGCATGCTGGCCTGCATGGCCATGGCGTCGAGAATAATGATGCGGTTGTTTTTCACCGCGTCCATGTTGCGGGTCACGGGATCGTTGCGCAGGAATTCCAGCTTCTTCAGGTAGTCATCAGCCGGGAAGCGCCGGCGATCCATGCGTGCGATGACCAGGAACGTCGGGTTGGCTTTGGCGATGGTTTCCCAGCCGACGGTTGGCCATTCCTCATCGGACTCCACGACGTTGCGCACGCCCAGCGTGTTGAGCATGAAGTCTGGAACGCCTTTGTGCCCGGCGACGTACGGGTCGATATCCAGACTGGCACTGGAAAACCAGACCAACGCGCTGATGTCTTTCGAGT
This sequence comes from Pseudomonas sp. MF6776, assembly GCF_016613125.1. Taxonomy (NCBI): domain Bacteria; kingdom Pseudomonadati; phylum Pseudomonadota; class Gammaproteobacteria; order Pseudomonadales; family Pseudomonadaceae; genus Pseudomonas; species Pseudomonas sp. MF6776. Next base: position 45,969 of record NZ_JAENSQ010000009.1, on the reverse strand, counting down.
TCTTTCCACTCGCCATGGCAATGGACTTGGCGAGGCTTGCCTTGAGGTCTGTGTTCAGCTGCTGCGCACGCGCCTGGACATCAAACATCTCACCGAACTGGGTGATGCTTTTATAGATGCTGTCGATGCGAAACGGCGCCAGACGCGTGCCGTCGGAACCGACCAGATTGTCCTTGGCCTCGCAGTCAGACGGCATCAGATAAGTCGGAATCTTCAGTTCGTGAAACTGTTCGCGGGTGCCGACCGCGCCTTGTGGCCCGACCATCCATTCCAGTTCGACAGCCACCAGTTGCGGGCGCTTGGCAATCACCGATTCGAAACTTGGTTCGTTATCGGCCAAGCGCTCGATGTTGTCGTTTTTCGCCTTGTACTGCGGCAGCACATCGTTGAACCACAGCGATGTGCCGACCATTTTGTCAGCCAGCCCGAGCGCAAAAAGCATTTCCGTGCCGGCCTGGCCGATGGTCACCGCACGGGCAGGAGCCTGCGCGAAGGTCAGCGTGCTGCCGCAGTTTTCAATCGTCAGGGGGTACTGCGTCGGTACAGCATGGGCTAGGGCGCCAACACCCAGGCCAACGACGAGGGCGACAAAACGAGGCAACAGCATGATGCAATCTCCATTTGAACCGTACACGGAGCCAGGGTGCAGGTTCTGGAAACACATCGCTCACGCTGCCTTAAAAGCAGTGCCAGGCCGATCACCGAAGTGACGCGCGCAAAAGGATGTCCTTCCCGGACACCCCGCCGGTTAGTGATTGTTGCTTGGCCGGCAGGTCTCCTGACTGATGCGTCGTCGCCTGCGTCAGCCTTCCCGGGAGCAATCCCAGTGGCAGTTCGGACTAAGGCTCAGCATCTACAGTTGCGGGGGCAGTTCCGTTTGATGCGTTGGGCGCATCACGGATTCCCTATTAATCCCAATTGGAAACCGGCGGGCGGCATGGTATCCGATCGTGGCGGTTGAGGCGAACGGGCGTGCTCGTTTAAGGGGTCGGGCGGCGTCAGCAGGAGGGCTGGTGAGGACAACAGACCATTAAAGTACTTTTATGCGCAGCACCTTTTTCTCCCACTATTCAGTTACTGCAACGATTTAGCGCAACTTGTATCCTTGCGTTACACGAGGACGAATGGCCCCAGCTATTGCCCTGACCCAATAGTCACGGGAACGGAAAACCGGACTTTTCTGAAGGTAATGACGTGAAGCGTGATTCGCACCTGGTTGTGCTTTTGCTGTTCGTGATCGGTTGCTCTCTGGCGTCATTGACGGTCTGGAAAGTATTGGCCTCGCGAGATCGAGCACTGGAGGAAGTGGATGTCCACGGCTTGAACCTGACCCAGGCGCTTTCTACCTACTCCGAGGGGATTGTTCGCCAGAGCTCGCTGCTTTTACTCGGGCTTGTCGAGCGCCTGGAAATCGAAGGTAGCGGCCCCGCGCAGATTCAGCGGCTGAGTGCATTGATCATCCGCCAGGAATCGTTGATGCCACAGCTCAGTGGTATCACGATTTACGACAATCAGGGACGCTGGCTGATGTCCTCCAACCGACCGATTCCGGCCGGGGCGAATAGCAGCGATCGGGCCTATTTCATTCATCATCGCGACGATCCCAGCCGTGAGACCTTTATCGGTCCGCCTATCCAGAGCCGCTCCAATCAGGAATGGGTGATCACCCTCAGCCGCCGCTTCAATGATGCGCGCGGAGAGTTTGCCGGAGTGGTGGCGGTCACGTTGGGCGTCGAAAACTTTCTTCGGTTGTTCGGAAAGATCGACGTGGGGCAGGAGGGCGCCATCGGGTTGTCCTACACCGATGGTACGTTGCTGGTTCGTTATCCATTCCGCGAGCAGGACATGGGTCGCAACTTTTCCCAATCGCCCATCTATGCCAAGTATCTGGTGGATCGATCAGTCGGCACCGCGTCGTTTACATCCAGCCTGGATGGTGTGGAGCGGCTCTACGCTTTCCGCAAGAGTGACCGGCTGCCGCTGATAACAACGGTGGCACTCGGCAAGCGCGAAGCCCTCGCCGCGTGGCGCACGGAGGCATTGTTGTCGGCGGTGGTGGTAACCGGGCTGCTGGGGCTCACGGGCCTCATCGGCTGGTTCCTGATTGTGGATATCCGTCGGCGTACCAGGGCAGAAGATCAGTTGCGAGGAACCCAGCAGCAGTTGCTCTCAACCAATCGGCAACTGGAGTTGCTGGCGATGAAAGATGCCCTGACCGGTCTGGCCAATCGACGCTGCTTTGATCAAAGCCTCGCCATGGAAGCCCGGCGCGCACGACGTGACGGTACGACGTTGGCGTTGCTGATGATCGATATCGACCACTTCAAGCTGTTCAATGACTCACTCGGGCATGTTGCCGGAGACGCCTGTCTGCAAACCGTTGGCAGAATCCTGGACGAATGTGTGCGGCGTCCGTCGGACCTGGTGGCCCGATATGGCGGTGAAGAGATGGCCGTGATCATGCCTGACACCGACAGCGACGGCGCCGCAATAGTGGCGCAACTGATCATCGACCGCTTGCAGCAAGCAAACATCCCCCACACCGCCAGCCCGCTCGGACGCGTCAGTGTCAGCATCGGGATTGCGACCGCCACGGTGTCGGAACTGGATCACCTGCAAGGTTTGATCGAGGTGGCCGATCAGGCGTTGTACACCGCTAAGGCACGGGGTCGAAATCAGTATGTGAGGGGTGGGCTGTAAGTGTCATTTGCTGCAGATGCCAGGAATCGTTGTGCTTGCGATGAAGCTTTGGAACCGTGACGACGAAGGTAGTACCGCTTTGCGAATCCGAAGTGACCTCGATGACGCCGCCGTGCGATGTAACGATCTCTGAAGCAATAAACAACCCCAGTCCCAAGCCTTCACTTGGGTCATGGTCGATGATCGAGTGCTGAGAAAAACGGCCCATCGGGTTGAAGATGAACGGCATCACATCATCTGGAATGGGCTCACCGCTGTTATGCACGGTGAAAATCACATACTCCTCATCGGTATCCAGAGTAACGGTCACTGGCCGTTGGTTATCGCCATGCTGCACGGCATTGCCGATCAGGTTGGAAAGAACCTGCTCCATCCGTGCGCCATCGAATTCACCATGACAGGATCTTTTTGGCTCGAAGAGGATCGCGGCACTCGGGTAGAACGCCCGCAGTTCATCAACGATGCGCTCGCACAAGGGCAACAAATCCAGGCGCTCTGTTTTAACAGGTATGCCGGGGCCCATCTGGCAACGTGTCAAATCCAGCAGGTCACCGACAATCTGACTGGCGCGCTTGACGCTGGTGTAAATTTGCGTGGAAATCTTCGTGGCCTTGGTGCCGATGTCTTCTGAGCGCCGCAACATGTCGGCGCCGAGCAAGATCGCGCCCAGCGGGGTTCTCAGATCATGGCCAAGGATGCCCAGAAATAGATTCCGTGACGCTTCAACGGCTCGCGAATAGCTTGCAATTGACTCGGCGAGGGCTTGGTCGATTGCCTCATGAAATCTCGTCATGTCATCGATGTCGAGTGGCGTGCCGGCCTTGATCTGTTTAGACCACTGGTTGAGTACGCTGGCTCTGAGCGCGCGATATTCGGAGACCATCTGATCGATCGTGAAGCCTGCCATGAGCCGCGTGACCGCGTGGGTTTCAGCGGGTGTTTCCAGATCGTTGGACGGGGCATTGCCATGCGCCTTCGCCAGTTGTTCTTTTGCAGTCTGTTTAGTCCGTAGATCGAGCACTATGGCGTCGAGCATCTGTTCGGCATGATCACGCAGGGCTTCTGTGTCCAGCGGTGCACCGGGCGTCTCAATCGTTCGCGCAAAATCGTCCCAGTCCTGCAGAATCGGCTCGAGGTTGGCGGTGATGAAGTCGGACAGTCGCATTTGCATGGATCCTGGTCAGGAGGGCGAGTTCCAGACAGGAGTGACGGGGAAGCCGCAACGTGAAGTAGAACACGGATTTGCTGTTTTGCTGCGCTGTCCTATGAAACGCTGCGCCCTGAACGCTGATTGCGTTATGCGTATAAGGGCGCTCGCCTTACAACTTCCTGCGACCAGCATTCACTTTGCCGCTAGTGCTTCTCTACGCCCGGCACGTCCATGTTTATTTTGCGCCAGGCGCCTTCGGAGAAACTGTAAACCGAGAAGGCGATCAACCCCAACGCCATCACCATCAGAATCAAACCGCCAAAAGGCATACTTTGCAGAGCATCAAGGGCTTCCTTCATGCCCGGGGGATTCGTGGCTTTGTAAAGAGAGCCGCTGATCGCCATTAGCACTGCAATCTCGATAAACACCACGCCTCGTGCAATCAGTCCGAATCGCGACACCGGGCGGATATAGCGCATAACGTCTTCGTCAGCTTCAAAGTACTTCTCGAACGACGCTTTCCAGCCTTTGATGATGTGCGCAATGCCGACACCAAACGGAACTAGCGCAACAAGGTAGATCAGCAGGTTCGAATGCTCGAACGACAAAAGATGCGCTAACAAATCCTTCGTCTTGCCATCCCCGGCGTTACCCGAGCTTCCAGCACCACTGACGAGCAGGCCCAATGCAAAAAACGCCAGCGCGCCATTGACCAGACCTCCCGCGAACAAACCTGCACGAATGACGAGCCCCTTGAATTCGGTACCGTGATGATCAACGTCGCGAATAGCTTGCAGCACGCGCCACGCCGCGAAGGCGAGTAGACCTGCCACCACCAGTCCAATCAAAACATACCCAAATGGCTGGCTCAGCAGTGCCTCGAGGCTTTTATGACTGTCTTTTGGTTTCGTAGCGTCTTGAGCCGCCAGCAGCGCGAATATCCCAATGATCAGATACATAACGCCCCGAGCGGCGTAACCGCAACGCGCGAGCAGAACAAGGGTGTGTTGGGCGAGCATTTAAATGTTTCCGAGCAGAGAAGTTGTATACGAGCAGACCCGCCGCGGCTGCAGGGGTTCGATAAAGCGCTGTGCGGCGACCTGAAGGGTTGTGAGTCGTTACTGGCAATGGGCAACACCCAGCTTTTTGCATTGTCACCATGCGTGGATGCATTGGTTACGCAAGTTGAGTTGTCTGGAAGGATCGATCTTCAACACGGCCATTCAAGTAGTGTTGATAAATACAAATGCGAATACGTATCAAATGCTGAAAATGTCAGATATTATTTCCCGCGAATTATTGGCACGTATGCCGTCCCATTTGGCTATTTCCTCAAGGTCTCCTCGATGCGTCGTACTCTGCTTTCCATCTGCGTGCTTCAGGCGTTTTCCGCTTCCTCCTGGGCGGAGCAGGCGACATCCGATACAACCATTCTGGAGTTGGAGGCGACCGACATCGTCGGTACTGCGCAGTACGAAGCCGCCCAAGGGCCGGTGAAGGGCTACCGAGCAACGCGCTCTGCCAGCGCAACACGAACCGACACGTCGATTCACGAGACCCCGCAGTCAATGAGCGTGGTGACCAAAGACGCTGTCGAAGACATCGGCGCTACCCGGCTTCAGGACGCGCTTGATTACGCCGGAGGAGTAGGGCGGGCCAATAACTTCGGAGGCCAGGGACTGACTACTTTCACGGTGCGTGGATTTACCACGGGCGAGTTCTATCGCAACGGTTTCCCGATCAACCGTGGTTATCCGAACATGCCCGATGCGAACACCATCGAGCGTCTTGAAGTACTGCGAGGCCCCGCTACTACTCTCTATGGCCGAGGTGATCCAGGTGGCACGTTCAACGTGGTCTCCAAACAGCCTTTGATGGAGCGCACCGTGACCCTGGGCAGCCAACTCGATGATCAGGGAATGAAGCGTGGCACGCTGGATGCTTCCGGCCCGATCGACGAAGAAGGCCGACTGGCCTATCGCTTGAATGTGGTGGGTGAGGGCGGTGATACCTTCCGCGATCATGTTGAAACCGAGCGCTATGGCGTGACGCCGGTTATTTCCTGGCAGGCCAACGACGATACCAAGGTGATCTTCGAGGGTGATTTCATGCGCAATAATCACCCGCTGGATCGTGGTGTCACGCGTTATCCGAATCAGATCGGTACCGCGTCTCGCGATACCTTCTTTGGCGAAAAAGATGTTGGCAAATTGCACAACGACAACAACATGGCGCAGCTGCGTTTCGAACATCTACTGAGCGATACCTGGACGTTGGGCGGTGGTTTCCAATGGCTCGATGGGACACTGCAGGGCAACGCCATTGAAGCGAATGGCGTCGCTGCCGACGGGCGCACGCTGGGGCGTAACTTCAACTATCGCAAACTGGAGTGGACGGACAAGGATACCCAACTGAACCTCACCGGACATTTCTCAACCGGGGGCTTCGATCACACGCTGTTGACCGGAATCGAGTACGAGGATTACGACTACAAGTCCATCATCCAGCGTTCCAGTGGCGCGGTAGGTGCCTACCCGATTGATATCTTCAATCCGGTATATGGTCAGGCGCGTCCCGCCCTGACCCGTACGCCGACCCACGACAAGGAAAATCTCAAGACCTACGCCGCCTTCATCCAGGATCAAGTGGCATTGACCGAGCGCCTGAAAGTTCTGGCGGGCGCCCGTTTCGAACGTTTCGAGCATGACTACGAAACCTATGTACCGGGCGGCAAAAGCTGGGAGGCAAGCGACAATGCGGTGACTCCGCGTCTTGGCTTACTTTATGACCTTACCGATACCGTCGCGGTGTATGCCAATACCGCGCGCTCATTCAAACCCAATACGGGAGCAAGTCGGCAGGGCGGCGGTTTTGAACCGGAAAAGGGTAAGTCTTATGAGATGGGGATCAAATGGGAGGCGCTGGATCGCCAGTTAAGCGTCGACGCAGCGATCTACCAGATTGAAAAACGAAACGTCCTCACCACCGATCCCGTGGACTCTACTTTCAGCGTGGCCGCTGGAGAGGTGTGCAGCCGTGGCTTTGATCTCAACGTCGCTGGCAACGTAACCCCAGAGTGGCGGGTGATTGGCGGTTATGCCTATGTGGACGCTGAAGTCACCAAGGACAATGTAATCCAGTCGGGCACACGACTGATGAACATTCCGAAGAACAGCTTCAGCCTGCTCAACGTTTATGAATTTCAGGATGGCAATCTGAAGGGATTGGGTTTGGGTATGGGCGGCAAGTACGTTGACGAACGTGCCGGTCAGACTGCTAACACGGCGTTTTCAATGGGCAGTTACACCGTTGTCGATTTGCTCAGCTTCTACAAGATCAACGACAAGGTCAGGCTTAATCTTGATGTGAAGAATGTTTTCGACCGCGACTATGAAGAAGGCGCCTTCGGCAATGTCTACGCATACCCTGGTGAACCGCGAACCGTTCAAGTGGGTGTTTCTTACACCTTGTAGATGATCCGGACGCACCGACGACCTGACGCTAAGCAAATAGACACGCTCGCTCTGCTTTTCTGACAATTTCCCAACCAGCACCAGCAGATAGGGCTGGTTGTCTCTGTCAGCGGGGTGTCTTTGCTCGGCGTACGAAAACGCCTTGCGACTCGGCCCAGCACTGCTACGGTGAATGGCAGTGTGGAGTTCCGTCGCAGAGAGGTCCCCCGTGGATAACCGCAAGCAGGTAAGTGCCGACGAATCCGCGGCAGTTCAGCTTTTCCGTTGGCTGGAGTACCCCGACGACGACTTCCCGTACTACAACGGCAAGCCCATGGGCCTTTCAGGCAAACAATGGCTGCTGTTAATGCTTGGGGTGGTGGCCGGGTTCCTGGTGCTAATAGCGCCGTTGCCATTGTTTGCAGGAAGCGTTGGGCAATTCATTCCCGCAATCCTGTTCTTCGCCATCCCGCTGGCGGTGCTGGCATGGGTCACGCGGCAACATGGCTGGGCATTGTTCCGCAGGGTCACGATCCGCGACATCAAGTGGATGATACTGTTCGCGCTGCTCAACATCGTGGTGACCATGGTCATCGGCCTGGTGGTCATGAAGACCATAGGCATGCACTCGAACCCGGTTTTCGCCGGGCTGGCGACGCAAACATCCGTCGAGCACTTGCTCTTCTTTCTCAAGACGCTGCCGCAGCTATTGGGCGAGGAGGTGCTGACGATTTTGCCATTCCTCGCAATCATGACGTTCCTGTTTGCGCGGCTACACTGGTCACGCAAGGGGGCGATCATCGGTGCCTGGCTCTTGTCGGCCCTGCTATTCGGCGCGGCGCACTTGCCGACCTACGATTGGAACATGGTGCAGGCGTTCGTTGTCATCGGCAGCGCGCGGCTGATTCTGCTGCTGCCCTACATCATGACGAAGAACATCTGGGTCTCCACGGGCGCTCATATACTCAACGACTGGACGCTTTTCATTATCGCCCTGTTGGTTGCGCTACCCTCTGGGCATTAAGGCGTCGCTGAATTGCGCGATCGGCAGGGCGAAGCCCTGTTGGGATGCCGATCGCGCAAGCAGAAGGCGCTTGGCTAGAACTCAGAGTTTGCCTTCAGATCCGGTATAACTTGCACCTTGGACTTTGCCACTGGCATCAGACAGGCACGACCAAGGAGCGTCCGCGTCAGGTACCTTGATCGTCACGCCAACTCCCGCTTCGGCGGTCATGACGTCGGTCACCGAAAGTTTGCTGACGGCCACACCGGTTTTCTTCGCCACCTCGGCCAGGCAGGCTTTCTCTGCCTTGCTGGTGGCAGATGTGCCACTGGCGCTACCGGCAGCACTCGAAGCGCCCGATGTCGCTGGCTTGCACACCCCATTGGCCCCGCCTTTACCGGTATAGGATACGTCCCATGACTCATCTGGATTGCGCGTGAGAGAAATCGTCACGCCAGAGCCTTTGGCTTCATAGGCGTTGTTATTGAATTTCTTCAGTTTGGCCTCCTTGCCATTGATGTACACCGGCCCGCCCTGATCCGCATGCACGGCGATATTGGTCGGGCAGTCGTAGTTAAGTAGCGGAATATCAGCACTGGCTACGGTGGCAAACAGTAAAGTGGTGGCTCCCAGCAAAAACCTGTTCATATTCATGCGACATTCTCCTTCTGTTTGAGAGTGGTTGTACGTACTGCACGAGCGTCATGGTCATACGACAGCACGCGCAGCGCCGAGGCCGGGCGAAACGACTTGTCACCGCCTCGACGACAGTGCTTCGGCAGTATAGGTCGTGGTGGCCAGTTTGAACGGCCAATCGCCCTTGCTCGGATCTGATTGTCGGGTAGTCAGACAGTTGCTCTCATCCACCCGTTCATACGAGTTCCAGCACACGGTTCAAGCCTCTGCCAAGGCACCATTATCTGGACGCACGCGGCCGGGTATCTAAATAACCTCATCCACTGCCTGCTCAAGCATATTGATCGTACGCTCGATATTCTGCAGTTTCTCGAGGCCGAACAGCCCGATGCGGAAGGTCTGGAAGTCGGCCGGTTCGTCGCATTGCAACGGCACGCCGGCAGCGATTTGCAGGCCATGGTGGGCAAATTTCTTGCCGTTCTTGATGTCGGCATCATCGGTGTAGCTGACCACGACGCCAGGGGCCTGAAAGCCGGCAGCCGCCACGCTTTTGAAGCCTTTACCGGTCAACAGGGCCCGAGCCCGATCACCCAGCGCCTGTTGCTCGTCGCGAACTTTGTCGAAACCGTAGGCTTGCGTCTCTTTCATCACGTCGTTGAACCGCGCGAGGGCATCGCTGGGCATGGTCGCATGGTAGGCATGTCCGCCCTGTTCGTAGGCTTGCATGATCTGCAGCCACTTTTTCAGGTCGCAGGCAAAGCTGCTGCTTTGCGTCTGTTCGATGCGCTCGAGAGCCCGAGCGCTGAGCATTACCAGGGCGCAGCAAGGGGAGGCGCTCCAGCCTTTCTGCGGTGCGCTGATCAGCAGGTCGACGGCGCATTTGTGCATATCCACCCAAATCGTGCCTGAAGCGATGCAGTCCAGCACGAACAGGCCGCCCACCGCATGCACGGCGTCGCCGACTGCCCGCAAGTACTCGTCGGGCAGGAAGATCCCGGATGAAGTTTCAACATGGGGCGCGAAGACTACTTGCGGCTTCTGCGCCGCAATGGCTGCCAGCACTTCGTCCAGAGGCGGCGGGGCATAGGCCGCTTGGTGACCCGTTTCCACTGGCCGGGCTTTGAGTACCGTAGTGGCGGCCGGAATGTTGCCCATCTCAAGGATCTGGCTCCAGCGATAGCTGAACCAGCCGTTGCGAATCACCAGACATTGCTGGCCGGTGGCGAACTGCCGCGCCACCGCCTCCATGCCGAATGTGCCGCTGCCCGGAACCACCGCAACAGCCTCGGCGTTGTAGACCTGTTTAAGGGTTGCGGAAATGTTCTTCATCACCCCTTGAAAGGACTGCGACATGTGGTTTAGCGAGCGGTCGGTGTAGACCACTGAGTACTCGACCAGCCCCTCGGGATCGACACTGGGGTAGAGCTTGGACATAAGGTGACTCCTTGGGCACAGAGGTGAACATCAATGCCAAGGAGTGTAGGCAAAAGGCGCTAATGGGCTCATCGAATTACGCAAATGAGCTTAGCGTGCTTCACATTGCGGCGAAGGCTCGCCGCTCAGCGCGTCAACCATCGGCGGGTGATCCTGCACCGCCTGACGCAGATCTTCGGTCACCCGCAACTCCGCACCTGTCGGCGAGAAGGTCGCCGCCGCCGCGAAAGGCGCGGGATTGGCCGGAACCGGGCGTTTGCCACGTCGCCACAGGAAGAAGGTGACCATGCACAGATTGACCAGCGCAAATACCCAGAACAAGCCATTGGCACCGAACGAATTCATCACCGGCGAGATCATCATCGGACTGATCGCCGAGCCCAGCGAGTTGATCAGCAGCAAGCCCTGAATCATCGGCACCAACGCTTCGGCGGGGGCGCGGTCGGCGGCGTGGCTGACGGCAACCGGGTAAAGTGCGAACACGCCGCCGCCGAGCAGAAACAACATCGCGGCGAGCATGGTCGAGGACAACGGCAGTACGACGATCACCAGCGACAATGCGCTGCACGCCACGGTCAGAAGGGTCAGCACCTGCAAGCGGTCCTTGCGGTCGGACCAGCGTCCGACCGGGTATTGCAGGAGCATCGCACCGAGGATGGTCCAGGCCATCATGCTACCGACTTCGCCGACATTCAGGCCGCTGCGTTGCAGGTACAGCGGCAGCAAGGTGTAAATCGCCGCGATGGTGATACCCGAGCCGAAACAACCGACCAGCCCGGTCGGCGTCACGCCCAACAATTGCCGTGGCTTGAGTGGCTCCACTTGATCGAGCAGAGGCGAGACTCGCGGCAGGATCACGATCGGCAGCACCGACAACGAGGCGAGCATGCCAGCGACCATGAACGGTGCGCTGTCGCTCAATCCGGTAATTCTCCCCAGCGTTGCCTGGCCCAGCACGCCGGCGCCGTACAAGACGATCATGTACAACGCGAGCAAGCGCCCGCGAATCTTCGCGTCACCCGCCAGCAGCAGCCAGCTCTCGATCACCAGAAACACGCCGACCGTGGCCCAGCCATTGATCAGGCGCAGGGCAAACCAGCCCCACGTGTCATAGAACAACCCTTGCAGCAGGATGGTCACCGCGATCAGCGAGGCAAAGCTACCGTAGGCGCGGATATGACCGATGCGCAAAATCAAACGGTCATTGAACACGGCGCCCAGGGTCAAACCAATGAAGTACGCCGAAGAGACGATACCGATCATCGTGGTCGAGGCACCGGCAGCGTCCAGTCGAAGAGTGGTCAGCGATGACATGAAACCGTTGCCCAGCGCAACAATAAACAGCCCAAGCAAGGGCGCCAGCGCCATGGCCAGCAAACGCGCAGACATAAAAACCTCTAGAAAACGAACAGCAGAACGTGCGCCTCTGCGCATGCGATTGCCAAGCCGAAGTGTGTGGGGTGCAAGTGCTCGCCGAACGGGAGGGGCGATTGAGTCCGAGGTGGGGCCAGCCCGTCAGGTATGCCTCGGGCGCCAAATCTGGCGACTGCAAGAGCGCGCGGATTCTAAGGCTTGTGCAGAATTTTCCAATGCCTGTTTGCTGCGGCAGTTGGACGCAGGCCAATCAAGACTGAGACACGACGACAGGTCATCGTTTTGCATTGCACAAATGTAACAAAGCCTCACACCTGGCTTTGCCCTCAGCCTTGACGACTGTCTTGCGATACGTCAGCAAAACGATGCCCGTGACCACACTCATCGCGGCTCAACGGCGTCCGGTGCGTGTACTCACATCCACCCACACGGCCAGCACCAGAATGCTGCCCTTGACGATCATCTGCCAATAGCTGTCGACGTCGAGCATGGACATGCCGTTGTCCAGACTGGTGATGACCAGCGCGCCGAGGAGGGCACCGTAGACTGTCCCCGAACCGCCGCGCATGGAGGTGCCGCCGATGAAGCAGGCGGCGATGGCGTCGAGTTCACCCATGCTGCCGGCCGAAGGTGAACCGGCGGCCAGGCGCGCGGTGTTGACCACGCCGGCGAGGGCGCACATCACGCCCATGATCCCGAAAATCCACAGTTTCACGGCCTGCACATTGATACCGGACAGGCGCGTCGCTTCCATATTGCTGCCCACGGCATAGACGCGGCGGCCGAAAACGGTCTGACTGGTCACATAGCTGAATACACCCAGCAAAACCAGCAGCAACAAAACCGGCACTGGAATGCCGTCATAGCTGTTTAGCGTCTGCACGAAGCCGGCGAGTACGGCACCGATTACCAACACGCGGATGACGTCACGAACCAATGAGTGCGCCGCCAAGCCATGAAGGGCGCGATTGCGCCGTTGTTTCCAGGTCAGGAACACGGTCAGCGCAAACAACAGAACTCCCAGGCCGGTGCCGATCGCGTGGGGCAAGTAACCCTGGCCAATGTAAACCAGCTCCGGCGACACCGGCGCAATGGTCGTGCCGCCGGTAATCCCCAGTAGAATCCCGCGAAAAGCCAGCATGCCGCCCAGGCCGACGATGAACGAGGGAATGCGCAAGTAAGCTGCCATGTAGCCGTTGGCGAGGCCGATCATCAGGCCACACAGGGCGACCAGGCTCAGGTTGGCCAGTAGCGGAATGTGGTAGACCACATCGAGAATCGCCGCGAGGCCACCGAGCAGGCCCAGCAATGAACCGACCGACAAATCGATCTCGCCGCTGATGATCACCAGCACCATGCCGCAGGCGAGAATGCCGGTAATCGACATTTGCCGTAGCAGATTGGAGAGGTTGCGCGGAGTCAGGAATCCACCCTCGGTCTGCCAGCTGAAGAACAGCCAGATCAACACCACGGCAAACACCAGCGCGAGCATTTTGTAGCGGGTGAACAGTTGTTTGACCTGATTCATTTACGCGGATTTCCGATCGTTATTGTTATGGCTGCCAGGCTGGCTGAGGGCGGCGGCGAGCACCTGCTCCTGGGTGAGTTCATGGTTGATGAAGTCGCCACGCAACTGACCTTCGCCGATCACCAGCACGCGATCGGAAACGCCGAGCACTTCGGCCAGCTCCGACGAGACCATGATGATCGACACGCCTGCGGCCGCCAGCGCGCACATCAACTTGTAGATTTCGTATTTGGCACCGACGTCCACGCCTCGGGTCGGCTCATCGAGAATCAGCACCCGGGGTTGGGTGAGTAGCATCTTCGCCAGAACGGCTTTTTGTTGATTGCCACCCGACAGGCTGGTGATCGGCAGATTCGGGCTGGCGGTCTTGAGGTGCAGGCGGGCGATTTCATGATCAATGCTGCCCAACTCGGCTTCGGCATCGATACGGGTGAGTTTCGAGTAGTTGTCCAGCACGGCGAGGGTGATGTTCTGGCCGACGCCCAGGTCCGGAATGATCCCCTGGCGCTTGCGGTCCTCCGGCACCAGGCAGAGGCCGGCACGAATCGATTTGAGCGGTGTACGCGTATCGATGGGTTGACCGTCGAGCCAGACTTCGCCCTCATGACGACCCGGGTAAGCGCCGAATAGCGCGGTCACCAGTTCGGTACGGCCGGCGCCGACCAGCCCGGCGATGCCGAGGATCTCGCCACGCTTGAGGACGAACGAGATATCGTCGACCCGTTTGCGCTTGGGGTTGTCGACGTCGTAGCAGGTGATGTGGCGGGCTTCGAAAATCACCTCGCCAATATCGTGCGGTTCGCAGGGGTAGAGGTTGCTCATTTCCCGGCCGACCATTTGGGTGATGATCTGTGGAATGTCCATGTCGGCCATGGCGGTGGTGGCGATATGTTTGCCGTCGCGGATCACTGAAATGGTGTCGCACACGGCAGCCACTTCATCGAGCTTGTGCGAGATATAGACGCAGGCAACCCCCTTGGCTTTGAGGTCGCGGATGATGTCCAGCAGCACCTCGATTTCCGAGCGGCTCAAGGCTGATGAAGGTTCGTCGAGGATCAGCAGGCGGGCCTTTTTGTTCAGGGCTTTGGCGATTTCCACCAGTTGCTGATAGCCACCGCCATACTGCGATACCGGCAGCGCTACGTTCATGTCGGGCACTTTCAACTCGCGCATCAAAACTTCAGCGCGGTGAATCATCGCCGGGTAGTTCATCCGCCCGCCAGGCAGCGTCAGTTCATGGCCCATGAAAATGTTTTCGGCCACCGACAGGTCGGGCACCAGTGTCAGTTCCTGGTGAATGATGACGATTCCGGCTGCTTCCGTCTCGCTGATCGATTGCGCCGTGAGCGGTTGCCCGTCCCAGAGGATTTCACCGTCCCAGGTGCCGTGGGGATAGACCGCCGAAAGGATCTTCATCAGTGTGGACTTGCCGGCGCCATTCTCGCCGCACAGGCCTACGCATTCCCCCGGTTTGACCTTGATGTCGATACCGTTGAGCGCTTTGACACCGCCGAAGGTTTTGACGATGCCGTTCATTTGCAGCAAATAGTCGGACATAACGAGGGCTCGTATTCCAAAAGGCTCAGACACTTAACTCTGTGGGAGCGTGCCTGCTCGCGAAGGCGCCTTTTCAGACAGAGCTTTATTGACTCACACTCCGCCTTCGCGAGCAGGCTCGCTCCCACAAGGTTTAACCAGAGATTTGCGATCCGGTCACTTCCCGGCAATTTGCGCCTTGGTGTAGAAGCCGTCCTGTTCCAGCAAATCGATGTTGTCCTTGGTCAACGACGTTGGCGTGAGCAGGATGGTGTCGACTTTTTTGCTGCCGTTGTCGTACTGCGAGCTGTAGGTGGGTTTCTCGTTGCGCGCCAGTTGCACCGAGAGCTTGGCCGCTTCGGTGGCGATGAGTTTGAGCGGCTTGTACACGGTCATGGTTTGGGTGCCGGCGATCACTCGCTTGACCGCTGCAAGGTCGGCGTCCTGCCCGGAAATCGGCACTTTGCCCGCCATTTGCTGCGCAGCCAGGGCCTGGATGGCGCCGCCCGCCGTGGCGTCGTTGGAGGCGACGATGCCGTCGATTTTGTTGTCGTTGCGGGTCAGGGCGTTTTCAACAATGCTCAGCGCTTCGGTCGGGTTCCATTCCTTCACCCACTGTTGGCCGACAATCTTGATATCACCCTTGTCGATGGCCGGTTGCAGGACTTTCATCTGGCCTTCACGCAGGATTTTTGCGTTGTTGTCGGTGGGCGCCCCACCGAGCAAAAAGTAATTGCCCTTGGGCGCCGCTTTCAGCACGCCGCTGGCCTGCATCTCGCCGACCTTTTCGTTATCGAAGGAAATGTAGGCGTCGACATCGGCATTGAGGATCAGACGATCATAGGACACGACTTTGATCCCGGCTTTCTTCGCTTCGGCCACCGCGTTGGTCAGCACCGTGGCGTTGAACGGCACAATGACAATGACATCGACGCCACGGGAAATGAGGTTTTCGATTTGCGAAATCTGCTTTTGCTCGTTGGCATCAGCCGACTGTACGAAGACCTTGGCATCCATTTTTTCTGCCGCCGCGACGAAATAGTCACGGTCACGCGACCAGCGTTCCAATCGCAGGTCATCAATGGAGAAGCCGATTTTGGGGTGGGTAGCGTCAGCCATCACCGGCAGTGACAGCAGCGCCAGGGCGGTGGCCAACAGCGTGCGTTTTACGTTCTTCATGTGGGGCGTCCTTTTATTTTTGTTGGAAAGACACGGCCTGACGATGAGTTATCGGGCTGGTAAAACTGTAGAGAATCCGCAAGCGCCGCAGGCACAGATTTGTCGTTGAAATGTCACCGCGCGGCGCGCCCGCAGACTCTGTGGTTGATCAGCGATAGATAAACCGGTTGACGATGTTCTCGAGCATTTCCTGGCGACCGCTCACGGCTTGCGGGTTCAACTCGTTGGTGAACGCATGCTCGGCCAAGGACTCAAGATTGAAGTCACCCGCCATCACCGCCTGCCCGAACGGCTGCTTCCAGCCGGCGTAGCGTTGATCCTTGAGCCGTTGTAGTTCGTCGTTCTGCACCATGGCCGCTGCGCGTTCCAGGGACAGGGCAAGCACATCCATGGCACCGACATGACCATGGAACAGATCGACCTGATCGAGGCTTTGCCGGCGAACCTTGGAGTCGAAGTTGAATCCGCCATTCGTGAACCCGCCGGCCTTGAGGATTTCGTAGGTGGCCAAGGTCATTTCTTCGACGCTGTTGGGGAATTGATCGGTGTCCCAGCCGTTCTGCGGATCACCCCGGTTGGCATCGATGCTGCCGAAAATCCCCAGCGAGACGGCTGTCGCAATCTCGTGATGAAAACTATGGCCGGCCAGGGTGGCGTGGTTGGCCTCGATGTTGACCTTGATTTCGTGCTCCAGCCCGAACTGCTGGAGGAAGCCGAACACGGTGGCGCTGTCGTAATCGTATTGGTGCTTGGTCGGTTCCTGCGGCTTGGGTTCGATCAGCAGGTCACCAGTGAAACCGATCTTGTGCTTGTGCTCGACCACCATGCGCATGAAGCGGCCCAGTTGTTCGCGTTCACGTTTCAGGTCAGTGTTGAGCAGGGTTTCGTAGCCTTCGCGACCGCCCCACAACACGTAGTTGGCGCCTTTGAGGCGATGGGTCGCGTTCATGGCGCTGAACACCTGGGCAGCAGCGCAGGCGAACACTTCGGGGTCTGGGTTGCTTGCGGCACCCGCGGCAAAGCGTGGGTTACTGAAGCAGTTGGCGGTGCCCCACAGCAGTTTGATCCCGCTTTCTTCCTGATGCCGCTCCAGGTGATCAATCATTTGCGCGAAGTAGTTGCGGTACTCCTTCAACGACTGGCCTTCCGGGGCGACATCCGTGTCATGGAAGCAGTAATAGTCGATACCCAGTTTGGTGAAGAATTCGAAGGCGGCTGCCGCCTTGCCAATGGCCAGTTCCATCGGATCGCCGGCGTGTTGCCATGGGCGCTTGAACGTCCCCGCGCCGAACACATCGGAACCCGGCCAGACAAACGTGTGCCAGTAACAGGCGGCCATGCGCAGGTGTTCGCGCATGGGTTTGCCGAGGATGAGTTTGTCGGCGTCGTAATGACGAAAGGAGAGGGGGGACTCGCTGTCCGGACCTTCGTAGCGAATCGGCTCGACATCGGGGAAATACTGCATTGACCTTGTCCTTGTTGTTCTTGGCGGTGTCTCGATACTAACAACGGCCCAGTGCCCGCTGATTATGAAAAACACCAACACGGGGTGCGATTTTGCGTATTGAGGTTCGTCGCCCACGCGCCTAGTCTGTCTGCATCGCCTCCGGAGCAAGGGGCTCAGAACAAGCATAAAAACAATGAAAACCGTACCGCCTGTTCACCGTATCGCCCTGTTGTTCAACGGCAGCAAGATCTACGACCGTGGCATCATCAGCGGCATCGGCAACTACCTGAGCAGCACTCGCGCTTCATGGGATCTTTTTCTGGAAGAGGATTTTCTCTGTCGCTTGAAAGGGATCGAGCGCTGGCAGGGTGACGGCATCATTGCCGACTTCGACGATCCGCTGATTGGCGAAGCGCTGGCCGACATCCAGTTGCCGGTGGTAGCGGTGGGGGGCTCGTATGAGGACAAACGTGCCTATCCGAAAGCGATTCCGTATGTCGCCACCGATAACAACGCGTTGATGACGCTGGCCTACAACCATTTGATTGAGGCGGGACTGCAGCGTTTCGCCTGCTTCAGCCTGCCTGAAGCGCAGGCCAATCGTTGGGCTCAGGAGCGGGAAAAAGCCTTTCGCAGACTGATGCAGCGCGACGGCCTGCACGCCGAAATCTATCGCGGTATGGGCACGAGTGCGCCGCTCTGGGACAGCGCCGTCGAACAGCTGATTGCCTGGCTGCAAGGCCTGCCCAAGCCCATCGGCATCATCGCCGTCAGCGACGCTCGTGCCCGCCAGTTGCTGCAGGCCTGCCTGACCGCCGGCATTGCCGTGCCAGAGCAGGTGGCTTTGATCGGCATCGACAACGACCCGCTCACCCGCAGCCTGACTCGAGTACCGTTGAGCTCGGTCATCCAGGGCACCGAAACCATGGGCCGTACCGCCGCGCAATTACTCCACCAGATGCTGCACGGCCTGCCGTCCACCGGCACGCAGATTCTGATTCCTCCCGATGCGGTCAATGTGCAGGTGTCGAGCTTGCACCAACCCTTGGGCAATCCGTACGTCATGCAAGCGCTGCTGTTCATCCGCCAATACGCTTGCCAGGGCATCAAAACGGCGCAGGTAGCGGCTTATGTCGGTGTATCGCGCTCGTCACTAGAAGCGCACTTCCGCGCTGAACGAGGCTGCAGCGTGCATGACGAGATCCTGCGTTTCAAACTGGCGGCGGCCACCAGCGGGCTGAAAAATACCGACTCGGTGATTGCCGACGTTGCACGCAGTTGTGGCTTCAAGTCGGCGCAGTATCTGCACACGGTGTTCCGACGGGAGTTTGGCTGTACGCCTCGTGAGTATCAGCAAGGGGCAGGGGTGAGCTAATGGAATACCCGCAAATGAGGTTACAGTGGTCATCAATGTCTCAGTTGTTGTGTGAACAATGAATCGTCCGCTGTTCGTTTCTCTGGATGGGCCCAAGGGCACCGGCAAAACCACACTGTTGGAAGCCATTACGCAGGTACTGCGCGCGGGCAATCAGAAAGTCATCCGGCTTTGCGAGAGAAAAAGCGATCCTTTCAGGGGTGAAACCATGGCCCTGGTTAACAATCTCGCCCGAAATCCCTCCACGGATCTGGAGTGGGCTGTATGCCAGGGTTTTGCTGAAAGTCGTAGCTGGATTTCCCGTCACGTACTGACGAAACAGCCGCCAGACAGCATCATCCTGATTGATCGCTGGTATCCATCTGACGCCGCGTTTCGGCAAACAGTCCCGTTTTCCGACATTCTCCAGTTGAACATGGATCGAGACGTACAAGTGCCAGACCTGCATGTCGGCGTCGTTACCGACCCGGAAATTTCATGGGCAAGGGCCGCGACACGTTCGCGAGGACTGGGCGGCACTGTGATTCAGAAATATGCAGAGCACGTTGCGTGTACCGAGTCGTTCGAAAAAGCGGTAGCCGACCACGGTTGGGTGCTCTGTCGTAATGAAGGAACAATCGAAGAGGCGACGACGCAGGTGGTAACTCAGATCTATCAGGTGATGTTGGCACGGAACAGGGGGGCGCGATAAGCGCGTGAAGCGCAATCGGCCAGCCTTCCACCTTTAGCTGAGGTCCGCACCCGTTGCAGACCGCTGCTACACGCCAGGTAAGCTGACATTTCGAACGGGGATATTCTCGAGACGGGTCACGAGCCGTAATGTTTTTCTATCCGGGATGAAAATCCGTTTTAAATTGCCGGAGAAAACTTATGCGCTGCTCCCGACGTTAACTGACGTAGTCATTGAAGGATTGCACATGATCGCTCGCTGGCGCTGGATAATAAGCCAACTGACAAAGAGGCTGTGGTTCAGAGCTTCCTTGTTTTCAGTTCTCGGAGTAGCGACCGCACTGCTCGCGGTGGTGCTCAAAGACTTCATCCCTGAATCATTGTCGGCGCGCATCGGCGCGGATGCCGTGGACAATATTCTGGGGATCATTGCCTCTAGCATGCTGGCCGTCACAACCTTCTCGTTAAGCACGATGGTCACCGCTTACGGGGCCGCGAGCAGCGGAGTGACACCGCGCGCTACCACCTTGGTGATGGAGGACACCACGACCCAAAATGCACTTGCCACATTCATAGGCTCATTCCTTTTCAGCCTGGTGGGGATCATCGCGTTGAGCACGGGCGCCTATGGCACACAAGGTCGAGTATTGCTGTTCGCTGTGACGATAATTGTGGTCATCTTGATTGTTTACACTCTCCTGCGCTGGATTGATCACCTGTCAAAACTTGGAAGGGTGGGAGAAACCATCGATCGCGTCGAAAAGGCTGCAATAAAGGCAATCACTCAACGCGTTCAGTGGCCCTACTTAGGCGGCTCAGCTTACCCAGCCGATCTGTCGCTACCTCCAAGCGCAATCACAGTTAAAAGTGAGCTAACAGGCTATGTGCAACATATCGATGTGAGCGCACTTGGAGCTATTGCTCAGCATGATGAAATACAGATTTATCTGGATGTGCTCCCGGGGACATTTGTATACGAGGGAATGCCACTCCTACACATCGTGAGTTTGGGGAACTCGATGGCCGGGGATACCGATATTGCAAGAGAGAAGGTTCTAGCGACGCTGACCATAGGCGTGCGGCGAACCTTTGAAAATGATCCCCGCTTCGGACTCTGCGTTCTTTCGGAAATCGCTTCTCGCGCCTTGTCGCCTGCGGTGAACGACCCAGGAACAGCCATCGATGTCATTGGCCGGGGAGTGAGGACTTTGACTTGCTGGAGCAAGCCTCACGTCTCTGGCTCGCAAACAGACCAGGGCTGTAAACAGGTCTTTCTCCGAGGATTGACGGTTGATGATCTGTTCGATGATTTTTTTGCCCCGATCAGCAGGGACGGTGCAGCTTTGCTAGAAGTAAACCTTCGGCTGTTAAAAGCCCTCATGAGCCTTGCTGAAATAAACCCAGCGATCTTTAAAGATGCATGCGACAGGCACGTGGATCTTCTCATCACTCGCGCAGAGATCACGCTTACGCTTCAGCACGAGAAGGATCAACTGACCTCACTAGCTGGAAGAATCACACGGCAGGCCAATTGAGTTGGACTCTTTGGCTTGGTGCAGCTTCCGCGTTTTCAAGAAAGCCTCGGGCCAATTGTTGCAGGGCCCATTCTTGAACTGACCGTGAGAGTACTAATACCTCCAAAAAACCGGTGTGAAGAGTACCAGCACGGTGAGTATCTCCAGCCGTCCCAGCAGCATGCCAATGGTAAGCAACCATTTTGCTGCGTCAGGCAGTGTTGAGAAGTTGCCAGCAGGCCCGATGATTGTGCCTAAACCTGGCCCCACGTTGCACACCGCAGTGGCAGCTCCGCTCAACGCTGTCGTCCAGTCTAGTCCGATCAGGGCGAGTCCCAAGGCGATCACTGCAATAGTGATGGTGAAGAAGAATGAGAAGGTCAACAGCGAACGCAAGATCTCTTCATCAATCGGATGACCGTTGTACTTCTTCTGAATCACTGCACGAGGATGGATCAACTGCTTCAGGCTACTCACTAATAGAGCCCCAGCAACCTGGAAGCGGAAGATTTTAAGGCCTCCTGCTGTTGAACCCGAACAGCCACCAACAAAGGTCAGATAGAAGAACAACAGAACGGCAAAACTACCCCACAAGGTGTAATCGCCTACAGCAACTCCGGTGGTGGTGACGACCGAGGTCACATTGACCGCCACGATACGAAACGCATCCCACCATCCGTAGTCGCTGTGCAAACACAGCCAGGTACCCACCGCAAGCCAGGTCACGACCAAAAAACCTACGAATCCGCGCACCTGGTGGTCCTTGAACAGCGCACGACGATTACCGCGCAGCGTCGCGACGTACAAGGTAAAGGGCAGGCTTCCCATAATCATGATGACGACCGCTATCCAGTGAATCGCGGGCTGTGTCCAGTGGCCAAGTGATGCATCTGAGGTTGAGAAACCGCCAGTGGAGATCAAGGACATCGCGTGGTTGACCGCGTCAAACGGTGTCATCCCCGCGATCCATAGTGCGAGAGTTCCGGCGCCCGTTAGCCCCAGATAGAGAAAGAGGATGTACTTAGCGGCCACATGGGAGCGGGGCGTCACTTTCTCCGACCAGTCTGAGGACTCTGTCTGAAAAAGACGCATGCCACCCACCCGCAGCAAGGGAAGGATCGCCACAGCCATGCCGATGAAGCCGATACCCCCCAGCCAGTGCAGCATCGAGCGCCAGATCAACAAACCGGGTGAGGCGGTATCCAAACCACTTAGAACGGTTGAGCCAGTTGTAGTGATGCCGGACATCGTCTCAAAGAACGCATCGGTGTAACTGATGTGACTGATGAACACCATAGGCAACGCTGCGAAGGTACACACCACCACCCAACTGCAAGTCGTCAATAGATACATATCCCTCGGACGAAGCTGAGCATTGTCCGGGCGCCCTCGCACGATCAACAGGAGGCCACAGATGAAGGTGATCAAGCTTGACCAGAGAAAGGCGGAGAGGTCGTCGTTGCGCTCGAAAGTCACCAGCGTGATCATGGGTATAGCCATGCTCACAGCCAACGTGATTAGAAAGATGCCTAAGATGAAACCGACAAGCCTGAGTGCAGCAGAGGACATGAAGTTAGCCTGCCAAAATTAACGCCGCGAAGTATCCGATAGCTAACATTCAATACGTGTAATTTTTGCGTAAAAAAATCGCGATCTCCGTGCAAAGGGACGCCAGCGTGCGACCGCAATCAAGGGAATATAGCGGCTTTTAGCTTCGTTAGAGGCTGACGATTAATCATGGATTGGCTTAAGTCCCCCACCGCATATCCGTATCCGCGTTCTTTAGTTTCAGAGGGGAACGGTGCCGTGCTTTCCTGGGGCTGATTCAGGCAGCGTTCGCCACATGATTGGAAAGCTTGTTAGGATAGGACCCTACACATCTCGTTTTACCATAGGAACAGCGGGGCTAACGGCCATTGCACGTTACAGCGTGCCACAACCAAGGAGGCTCTTATGGGCCGATCACCTAGCGATGATCTACCGGAAAAACCTCATCAAAGCAGTGAGGATGGCATTCCTGCTCCTAGCGGAGCTGCCAATCTGATCGACACCGACTATGTCATCGGGCAAGACAATATCAAGGGTGAGTTTTCGTTCTCCCTCGATATTCACGGCAAAGTGTTCATCATTTCAGCCGCAACAATCCTGTTATTCGTGATTATGACGCTCGCACTTCAAAATGAGGTTGAGCCGCTGTTTAGTTCTATCCGAAATTGGTTAACTGGCAATCTCGCCTGGCTGTTCATGAGCATCGCAAACATATTTGTGGTGCTCTGCATCGTGCTGATTTTTTCCCCGCTGGGAAAGGTTCGTTTGGGCGGTAGAGATGCTAAACCAGACCATAGCTATGTGGGCTGGTTCTCGATGCTCTTCGCCGCGGGAATGGGCATCGGCTTGATGTTCTACGGCGTGGCCGAACCTATGTCGCATTACCAGGCGTCCATGGGCGGTGTGACCGTCGATGCAAGTGGTGTGCGCACCGACTGGGCACCGTTAGGGGGAGCAGCGGGTGATGCAACGGCCTCCGCCGACTTGGCAATGGCTGCCACTATCTTCCACTGGGGACTCCATCCCTGGGCGATATACGCAATTGTTGCCTTATCCTTGGCGTTGTTCTCTTACAACAAAGGCTTACCGCTCTCCATACGGTCGATCTTCTATCCATTGCTAGGCGAGCGCGTCTGGGGATGGCCGGGGCACATGATCGATATCCTGGCGGTATTTGCCACCTTGTTTGGACTGGCGACCTCCTTGGGGATAGGAGCAGAGCAGGCAGCAGCAGGGATTGAATATCTCTTCGGTATTGAGTCGACGAATCTAAGCAAGGTGGTGCTGATCGTTGGTATCACCTTAATTGCGCTCTGGTCGGTACTTGCAGGCTTGGACAAGGGCGTCAAGTTGCTGTCTCAAATCAATATGGGCCTCGCATTGCTGTTGCTAGTGTTCATCATTGTTGTTGGGCCCACCTTGGCGATCTTCACTGGATTCTTTAAAAATCTGGTGACGTATGCTGAGTACCTCCCGGCACTTTCCAACCCTTTTGGACGCACTGACACTGAATTCACTCAAGGCTGGACTGCATTTTATTGGGCATGGTGGATTAGCTGGTCTCCCTTTGTGGGGATGTTCATTGCCCGCGTCAGCCGTGGCCGAACAGTCAGAGAGTTCCTGATCTCGGTCTTGCTGGTTCCAACCGTGGTATCGGTTTTGTGGATGACGACTTTTGGCGGGACTGCCATTGACCAGGCTACCGTACAAAACCTGGTTGGCGTCAAGGATGCTGTGTTGGAACTGAAGCTGTTCGCGATGCTGGGAGAACTACCTCTCAAGGAAATTACTTCGTTCCTGGGCATTGTTCTTGTCATTGTGTTTTTTATCACCTCCTCGGACTCTGGTTCCCTGGTCATTGATACGATCACAGCAGGGGGCAAGGTCGATGCGCCTGTTCCGCAGCGTGTATTCTGGGCTGTCATCGAGGGAGTGATTGCCATTGCGCTACTGTTGGGCGGCGGTCTTGTGGCGCTGCAGGCTATGGCTGTATCGACGGGCCTGCCTTTCGCACTCGTTCTGGCGCTGGGTTGCGTTTCCCTGGTGAAAGGGCTGATGTCCGAGCCCCGCTGAAGCTCGGGGCTGAGCGACCGTTAATCCTTCAATAACCCGCCAAGCACAACTGCTGGCGGGTTAAACCTCGGATAAATGAGGTCAGAATGTTTCAAGAAGTTGTTAACTTTTTCATCACGTACGAGTTTTTGGGGATTTCGTTAGCCAACTGGGCTTTCGCTGTTGTGTTGGCAACAATAAGCTTTGTATTCGCGAGAACCTTGATCGGTGTCTTTCTGAGGAAACTTCGAAAGATATCAGCATCATCCAATGCACCTATTAGCCGTATTGCAGTCGTAGTGCTTTCAGGAACGAGCAATACGCTTTTACTGCTTGCATCGATACTCATTGGTGTAGGTGTGCTCGACCTTCCAGAGCGTTGGCTTGTACGAGTCAGCAGCCTCTGGTTCGTTGTTGCTGCTTTGCAGGTCGGCCTCTGGGCAAATCGCGCTTCTGCGTTGGCTTTAGCCCAATACTTCAAACGGCACAGTGCCTCTGAAACATTTCAGGGGAGCGCGTTGGCGACGTTAAGCTTGTGGGGAGCAAAGGTCTTCTTATGGGTCGTGGTTGTGCTGGCGATGCTTTCAAACGTCGGCGTAAACATTACAGCTTTCGTCGCCAGTTTAGGGGTAGGCGGCATCGCTATAGCCTTGGCAATGCAGAATATTCTAGGGGACGTATTCGCTTCGCTATCCATTGCGGTAGATAAACCGTTTGAGGTAGGCGATTTCATCGTTGTGGGCTCATTGTCTGGCACCGTCGAGCATGTAGGATTGAAGACAACGCGGATTCGTAGCCTTGGCGGTGAACAAATCGTTATGGCTAACGCGGACATGATCGGAAGTACCATACAGAATTACAAACGGCTTCTAGAGCGCAGGATCGTTTTTGAGATAGCCTTGAATTATGGTTGTTCCGCGCAGCAGGTAAGGGAAGTACCGCAACGAATCGAGCATATTATCAGGCAGCAAAAGAAAGCCCGATTTGACCGATGCCATTTTCGTAGTTTTGGGGAGAGCGCTCTAGAATTTGAGGTGGTCTACATTGTTTTAGACCCAAGTTATAACGTCTACATGGATATTCAGCAGGACATAAACTTAGAAATAATGGACGCCTTTAACGAGATAGGTGTCAGCTTTGCACTGCCATCGCGCACCGTTTACGTTGCATCGATTCCCGGTGGCGAGATGCCTGTGGGGCGTAGCAAAGAAGTGGCTATGAGGACTTCCGAGCACTCGACATAAAAGCCTGCTCAGACGTATGGAATCATGCATACCATCTGACAGAATTTCGAGGCTTTGAGAAGCCTGCCGCCACGGCATTTCTGGCGACCCCGCTTGGTGCCGGGTCGTCAGTCCCATAGCGCGCCAATAGGTGACGCTGATGAATAATGGGTAGCTATCTGCGCTTGTAGCAGTTCAGCGGTAGCGAGGGCATCGGTTAACGCATGATGCCCTTGATAGGCTGGAAGGTTATAGCGCGTGCGGCTGTCGGCCAATCGTATGGATGTCTTCGGACGGCGCAAGAGCCTGGCAATCCAACCCTGCTTTTGCCGATGCATCCTGGCTTCCAATTGCATCGTGTCTACGACCGGAAACCTCAGGCCTTCTCCGAGGTGCCTACGCAGTGCTGCATCAAGAAACTCACGCTCGATATTGCGGTAATGGACGACAATCACCTTGCCGGCCATGGCCTGCAGAAGCGGTTCCAGCACCTCAGGGAGCGAGGGAGCATTCAAAATCTCAGCGTGGGTAATGTGGTGGAAGGTGACTGACTTTTCATTCAGTTCTGATGATGGATTTAGCACCCAGTACGCTGCCCTGCTGCAATAGATGCGCTTCAAGGTGAACGGTACCAAACCGATGCTGACAATACTGTGAGCCTGGGCATTGAGCCCGGTTGTCTCCACGTCCATTGCAAGAAATTCCACGCTTTCAATCAGGGTTTGTGGTGAAACGACGCCCCTCTGATAAAACGTTCTCAAGCAAGAATTAGCCGACTTCTGCGCCAATTCCCGGAACACATCTGGCCAGTCCGCCGGGTAATCCGATTGCACCTTGGCCTCATTCATTTTGAGGTGCGGCCCTTTGCCGGGTAGCGAAAGCGCAAAAAGTTCTGGCCGTTACTCAAGACTTGGAAGGCCTCTTTGAGATTGTGTCGCTCGCTATTAGAGAAGCGTTCAGGCTCGATATAGTTATTGGGCGTTTCTCCTTGCTCCAGGGCCTCTACCTGATGCCGGATCCGCACCATGGAGAGGAATTCCAGCGCATAACGCAGGTGCTTCAGTGCTTCGGGCGGCATGATATTAGCGCTAGTGATTTCATCAATACGATCAAACGAGTTCTGCGCGGTACTGCCGCAAGCTAGCGAATGGATGCGAATGAGGTCGGTGAGCGGGGCGGTACCGCGACCTTTGAGGTTGATGATTCTCTTCTGTTGCCCATCTGTTTCGACGACAAAGGTACGAAAGAATCCCAAGGGGGGTGTCCGGTTGAGCGCAATCCTGGCCATGGCATTGAGAAATCCGGGATGTCGACTGGATTTTTGAGCACACAGGACTTTGAGTTCTTGCACCAGCGAGAGCTCGCCAAATACGCCATCCAGATCGAAAAAAATGCAGCTATTGAGTAAGGTTGTCGGGTTTGGCTTCTCGATCCACTGATCAAAATAGCTGCGCCAAACTTTCAAAGGCTGGCGCCATTGATCGTTGGTCGCCATGATCCCGCCCTTACAGTAACTGTACCCACACGCGGCGAGGCCATCGCACACAAACGATGCAAGGCTGCGGAAATATGCATCATGCGAGGAGGGGTCGAATCGATCGTCCAGCACCAAAGCGTTATCTTGATCGCTTATCAGCAGTTGCTCATCGCGCGCCATCGAGCCGAGTACCATGAAGCAATAAGGTACTGGTGGAGGGCCCAGTTTTTTTTCCGCAAGTTCCAGCAGGCGTTGCGTGAAAGCTCTGCCGACTCCAGAGATAGCGCTGCCGATCATGTGCGCGGTCGCGCCATCTCGCACCATGCGGATGTACGTTCCTCGTAGGTCTCGTAAGAGCGACTTCAGACCGTCGACCGACGTCTGGTTAGATATTCTGTTGACCAGGTACAAGCTACTGTGGGACTCGTACCGAATAATATCTGACAGGTTGATTACGCCAATCGGGCGGCCCTGGTTGAGAACCGGCAGGTGATGGATATTGCGGCGTAGCATCACAAGCATGGCTTCAAACCCTGAATCATCAGCATTTATGGCCACTGGATCTGTAGTCATAATGTCGCTGATGAGTGTTTCCCCGGCATTCTTTCCGGCAGCGACGACCCGCGTGCGAAGATCCCTGTCGGTCACAATGCCCTGGGTGTCTCCTGCCTGCAGTCCCGCTGGCGACATGACCACGACGCAAGCAACGCGTTGTTCGGTCATTAGCCTTGCAGCCTCGCGAACAGTGGTATCCGATGTAACCCACACTAGCGAGCGTGACAGCAAGGCTCGGCATTTGAGCTGGATCAGTTCGCTCGACCGCCCTTGCGCCTCGACAGCAGACTTGAGCCTGGAGTGCCCTTCAGCTTCAACGAAATCCGCAAAGGCGTCATGCTGTGCGCATAGATCGGCAAAGACGTCTGCGGGGATATAGTAAATCAGACTGTCTTCAAGTGCTCTCGCAGGAAAACGTACTTTGTTGCTGCGTAAAAGCCCTGCCTGGCCAAAGATATCGCCTTCGACAAGCCGGTTGTAGAGTTCACCGTTGCGTCGATAAATCTCTACGGCTCCGCTGCGAACATAGTGCAAATCCTGGATAACTTCGCCAGCTTCCAGGATGTCGCTGCCGGCTTTGAAATAGCGCACATCCACTCGCCGTGCCGTAGCGTCTACTGACTCTCTAGGCAGTTTGTCAAATGGAGCAAAACGGTAGAGATGGTCGCTAATCTCCTGCATCTCGGCTTGCATGGAACCTCGGTATGTTAGGCGAAGGTAAGATCGCCAGTAGGTGTATGTCGAAAGTTTAGGATGGCCGAAAGGGTATCAGATACGTCCTTAAGGATCATAAGATTAAGGCAGTCGTGCCCATGGATATGGCAGCTGATATTAGGCTTTCATGCCTTGCACACGCCGGAGCAATCGCTGGTGGAGTCCACTCTAGAACACGTATTGAGCTGAAAGGTCTATATGGCCAGATGGTGGGCGAAGCCGCGAAGGTAAGAATGCTGGCACTAGACCAGCCACCCTTGCGGGTGCCCGACGCGACCCCCGCCCATAACACTTGAACCGAGGAGGGTATTCTCGTAGAAGCCAATGTGAATGACTTGTGGACTGCTTAACAACAGCCTGAGATTAGCCCTGATTTTCGGACTGTCGACAAGGAATTTGATACAAAAATTATCATGACCTATTGGCTAATCACGTTTCTCAGTAACCCGTTTTTGGATAAAAAACGCGGTGCGCGCCAACCAGGGATCATGCGCTGTTTACCTTGGATTTTTTGCCCTTGATTAATCGCCGCATCCAAATCCAGCTCAGGCCTAATACTGCGGCGGCACCGGAAGCGCACAAGACGCTCAACTTTGATGCGGCTAGCAGGGCCGGATCGTCAAATGCCAGAGATGCGATGAAAATCGACATGGTGAAGCCAATCCCCGCAAGCAGGCCTACCAAAACGATTCCAGCCCAGCCTACGTCAGAAGGAAGCTCACACCACTTCAGTTTCAAAAGAACGTAGGACGAGAGAATAACGCCTAATGGTTTTCCGACAACCAATGCCAGTATCACTGCTATAAATACATTTTGTGATAGCGAGCTTTCAAGGTCGGCTCCTGCGAAACTAACGCCGGCATTTGCTAATGCGAAAAGCGGCATGATACCGAAGGCGACCCATGGATGGAGTGTTGCTTGAATACGCTGCACAGGCGAAAGGATCTCCCTTTGGGCCTGCTGTATTTCTTTCAGAGGCTTAGTGACCGAGTGATCTGACGTATCATTTGAAGAGAATCGGTCTAACAATTCGTGAAAGTTTCGCTGAATAATATCTAGCGGTCGTTCTGTCATTGGCATGGAGCGCACCGGACTCAAGAGCCCAAGAATCACGCCCGCCAGTGTTGGATGAACGCCTGTTTTCAGCAAGCCGTACCAAATGATGGCGCCCGGCAATACATAGGGGATCATCATGCCAACGCCCATCCGCTGGAACATGAAAATCATCAACAATCCGCCCGCAGCAATTGCCACCCCATCAAGATTCAAATTAGAAGTATAAAATACTGCGATTATAAGAATGGCGACAATGTCATCAATGATTGCTAACGCTAAGAGCAATACCCTTACACCTCCGGGTATAGACTTCCCCAGTAAGGCAAGTACACCTACAGCGAAAGCGATATCTGTTGCAGTTGGCACAGCCCAGCCATCACTGGCTTCTGTGCCATGATTGATGGCAATGTAGATCAACGCTGGAACCAGTATGCCGCCTAATGCCGCACCCAGTGGAAGCAAAGCCATTCTAATATTCGCTAAGGCTCCATCATGGATTTCATGACGTATCTCAGCACCGACGACTAGAAAAAAAATTGTCATCAACCCATCATTCACGAGGAAATGAAGTGATTGGGATAAGCTGACGTCACCAAAACTAATAGTGAGCCTGGTATGCCAAAAGTGTTCGTAGCTCGCAGAGAAAGAACTGTTTGCCCAGGCTAAAGCCGCTATAGCTGCAATTAAGAGAGCAATCCCGCTGACCGCTTCAATGTGCGAAAAACGCTGAAGAGCAGCAAGTGCTTTTTCTGTGAGTACTTGAGGGCGGGGGATAGACGGAGAAGGGGAGTTATTTTCGGGCACTGAAATTCTCCGATGGCGGCCCGACCAACGTTACGATTAACCTGCCCTGCGCGTAATACAGCAGGACACCCGCTGTGATGGTATGAATCTATGCGCCTCGGCGCAAATCTTTTGCATTAGTGTTCAGCCGTTAAGCGCTTCGATTACTCACATCCATTTTCGAGCCTAAGGCGCTTATGTCTCGTTCGCACGAGCGGTTCACCACCCTCCGATACACGTTTTGTAAGGCTGCTCACTCTCAGTGAGGCGAGGAAAGGGTGGGGCGTCACGCTAGGGGTAGAGCCAAGACTCCCTGCCATTGAGCTTGTTCACCAACCATTTCTTGTTTCGTCACCATTTACTGTCGCATTTGTAATGTTGCATCCAAGGGACTCAATAGTTCGCTTGAGGGTGTACCATCAGACTCTGCTCATCAGATATCAGTCAGCCATGTCCACGCTTAGCGAAGAGAGCCGCCGGATCGTAGCTTCTCTGGCGCAGGGTGTCGGTCTCAATGCTGACACTGCAAGCATCGCCGAGGCGATTGTTGCGAAATTGCAGGCTATGGACGCAGCCCTCACGCCGATTATTGGCCAGCAAGGGGTTGTCGCCCTGTACCGGCGCAGTTTACATCTGTGTGTTTCTGCTCATCCGCATCTCGCCGGCACTTATGACAGTCTGCCGGCCGCGATGGATCTTATTGCCCTTAAATCCGTACTCGTCGAGCAGCAGGACACCGAAGCACTGTTTTGTGGTGAAGTGTTGCTGACTACTTTCTACGAGCTTCTGACCACACTGATCGGACCCTCGCTCACCGCTAGTTTGCTTCGTGGCGTGTGGGAACCTTCTTTGAGCGACACCCCCTCGCAGGAAAATTCGCCATGAGCACCAAAGTGACTATCAACCGTCTGGCCACCGGCGTGCCTGGACTGGACGAGGTGCTGGGTGGAGGATTGCCGGAATTTTCGTTCAATCTGATTGCCGGCCCTCCTGGTTGCGGCAAGACCACACTTGCCCACCAGATGATGTTTGCCCTGGCAACGCCCGAACGCCCGGCGCTGTTCTTTACCGTCCTGGGTGAACCGCCATTGAAGATGCTGCGTTATCAGCAGCAATTCGACTTTTTCGACAGCGAAGCGATCAACCAGTCGATCCGTTACATCAACCTGGCCGACGATACCCTGGCCGGGGATCTGGACGAGGTGCTGCGGCGCATCGTCAGCGAAGTCGAAGCGCATTCGCCGGCGCTGGTGTTTGTCGATTCGTTCCGCTCCGTGGTGCTGGCCAGCCAGACCCAGGACAACCCCAACAACAACCTTCCGCAGTTCGTTCAGCAACTGGGCATGCTGATGACGACGTGGCAAGCGACGACGTTCCTCATCGGCGAGTATTTCACTGAAACCGACACCAACCCGATTTTCACCGTGGCCGATGGCCTGATCTGGCTTCGACAAAGCGTTCAGCGCAACTCCATGGTACGCAAGCTGGAAATCATGAAGATGCGCGGCCAACCGACGTTGCCGGGCCTGCACACCTTCCGCATTGCAACTTCCGGGATCAAGGTTTTTGCACCCGTAATCGCCAGCCCGTTTGATACGCCGCCGCAATCACCGATCAAGCGCTTGAGCATGGGGGTAGCGCAGCTCGACGAGATGCTCGGGGGAGGTCTGCCTCGGGGCTATTCGTTGCTGGTGGCCGGCCCATCGGGGTCAGGCAAAAGCATTCTCGCGGCGACCTTCCTCGCCGAAGGCGCGCGCAATGGCGAAACCGGCGTGATCGCAGTATTCGAACAACGGCCCAATCACTCGCAGAATGCGACCCTGTCGGGTTTGATTGCGAGCGGGCAGGTCGGCCTGGTGGATAGTCGCGCTCCCGATCTCTCGATTGACGAAATTGTCCAGCTGTTGCTCGGCGAGATCACTCGGCTGTAAGCCACTCGCGTGGTCATCGACTCGCTGTCGGGCTTCGAACTGGCAGTGGCGCCGACCTTTCGCGAGGATTTTCGCGAGTCGCTTTCGCGCATGGTCACGGCGCTGACCAATTCCGGGGTCAGTGTCTTGATGACCTCGGAGTTGGAAGATCGTTACACCGATCTGCGTTTCAGCCCTTACGGCACAGCGTTTTTGACGGATGCAATCATCGTCCAGCGCTATATTGAGGTGCAGAGCCGGTTGCTGCGCATCATGGCCGTGGTCAAGGTTCGCGCCAGTGCGCACTCTGATGAGTTACGTCAGTACTTCATTGATGATAGCGGCCTACACATCGGTGACATGTTGCCGGAGCAGGAAGGTTTGCTCGGTGGGCGACCGACAAGGCAGGTTTTGAGCAAGGTCGATAGATGAGCGAAGAATGATGAGTGAGGCCAGCGGCAAGAATGAACGGGCTTTAGCCACTGCTGCACGCGAGCTGTTCCTACTGGGCCGGAAAACGGTCGCGGCTCGTGCGGCACTCGCGGCGCTGCAAAAGCAACTCAGCGAAGCCAACAGCCAGCTTGTCGATACCTTGCAAGTCGAGCAACTCATTGAGGCCAATCAGCAGTTAGTGCTGGCCATTTTATCGGCGCAGTCGGATGTTGAAGATCAGAAAAATGCTCAGGCAGAACAGCATCTGTATTTGGAAATGCGTGAAGCCAACGAGCGATTGGTTATCGCAGCGCTTAGTGCCCAAGACCTGCAAATTGCAGCTGAACAGGCACTGGAGCAGCAGCGCAATGTCCTCTCTGTAGTGGCCCACGAGCTGCGAAATCCACTGACGCCCATCAGCATGATTGCTGGCCGGCTGGTGCGAATGCCTCGCGAAGAATTGCCACGCATGCAGCTATTGATTGAAGGCCAAGTACAGCGGATGTCCCGGCTGGTGGAAGATTTGCTCGACATTGCTCGTGCTTCCACCGGTAAATTTCGCCTGAACTTCCAGGTTACTAATATGGCTGACATCATTAGTGACGCAATAGCAATCTATACTCCGGTCATGCTCGCCCACGGCTTGAGTTTCAGCTCAGAACGCCTGGAATCTCGTTTAGCGGTGAACGGCGATCCTGTAAGGCTGGCGCAGATTCTTGATAATTTGCTGGGTAACGCAGCCAAGTACACGCCCAAAGGTGGCACTGTCACACTCGCCGTTTCCGTTGAAGCCAATCTGCTGGAAATTCGCATTCGGGATTCCGGCATTGGTATCTCAGCCAAAGCGCTGCCTTTCATCTTTGAGCCGTTTGTCCAGGATGATCATGCAGTGGGTTTCAATGGCGCAGGCTTAGGCATTGGGCTGACGGTGGTGCGAGAGTTGGTTGAAGCCCATAGTGGAACAGTGACCGGCACAAGTGCGGGGGAAGGCAAGGGAAGCGAATTCGTAGTGAAAATACCGCTGTTAAATCCCTAGCTTTTCTTTTGCGTCAGCCGGTAAAAAACTGATGGTCACTGACGCTCCCCGTACCACTGGGCGCTTTTCAGCGAGCGCGTATAGGGCGATGGTAAATCGCCAACGAACGTCCGGAATTACACCGCGGACGCAACCACTCTAGACGGCCTAAGCGACGGGATTCCACTTCCACCAAGATTCCTCGCAGTCCACCCTGTAAATCGGGATATGATCGCGCTCAACGACTCAGACCCACATGACTTATGGCCATCGATCTTCAAGCGCTCTACCCCAAACTGATCCACTTAATGTTGGATACTGTTTTTGTGGTTGATGAAAGCGACCACATTGTTTTTGTGAGTGATGCCTGTAAGGCCCTGTTGGGCTATCTCCCTGATGAGCTGATCGGCACCAGTATCACCAGCTATATGCATCCTGATGATTTGGATGCGACGCGAGCTTCGATTTCCCGGGTCATGAATGGTCAACCTCATTTCGATTTCCGGAACCGTTACATCCGCAAGGATGGGGCAGTCGTGTACATCCTGTGGGCTGCATTCTGGTCTGAGGAGGTCGGTGCCAGGATCGGGGTCGCAAGAAACGTTACAGCTTTAGCTAAAGCCGAGGAGGAGTTACGCTTCCTCGCTCATCACGACCCGCTGACGAAATTAACCAATCGGTCGCTCTTTAGTGATCGACTGATATCTGCACTGCAGACTGCGCAGCGCCATGGTAATGAGCTAGCTCTGCTTTTTTTGGATATAAATGATTTCAAGAGTATCAATGATGTCCATGGTCACGCAGCGGGAGATAGTGTTCTGTGCATTGTTGCCCAGCGTCTGAAAAGCTGTGTGCGTGAGACAGACACCGTGGCTCGCATTGGCGGCGATGAATTCACGGTGCTGCTAACAGACGTCCAGTCGAGGGACACGATTTCCGAAAAGCTAGAGCAGATTCACAACGTCATGGCTGAGCCACTCGGCCCTGAGTTCGGCACACTCAAGATGCCATTGTGCAGTATTGGCGTTGCCTATTATCCCGAGCACGGAAATGATGCCGATACACTGCTCACCCATTCGGATAGTGAAATGTACCGAATGAAGAGATATCGCTCCTTGGAGAGTTAAGCGTGGGGCTGAATGTAGCTGTCCGGTATGTCCAAACCCTTCAATTCCAGTGCAGAGCGTGGCGCCGCGTAACTCCATCTCTATAGCCTTATCGACGATCCATTCGCAGCGCCTACCGATGATTCAAGCTGCTCCAAGCAATCAAACCGAGGTAGGCGTCCAGCATGTTGTAAGTAAACGCATGCCACCAATTAGTGCATTGGCCCAGAGCGAAAATGGCGTTAGCATTCCCCCATTCGGCTTAAACAGCCTGTTTTTCAGATCAGGGTCGCATTGTGGAAAAGCTAAAACGCCTCGAAAGTGGAATCGAAGGGCTCGACGCTCTGCTTAAGGGCGGGCTGGTAGCGGGCTCTTCATACATAATCCAAGGGCGCCCAGGGTCTGGAAAAACGATCTTGGCCAACCAGCTTGGGTTCCATCACGCGCAAAAGGGTGGGCGGGTTCTAGTCGCAACGCTGCTGGCCGAGTCACACGATCGCCTTTTTCAATTTCTTTCGACTCTGAGCTTCTTCGACTCTTCCAAAGTCGGGGCTGAAATCCAGTTCGTCAGCGCATTCGATACTTTGGAAAACGAAGGTTTGGATGAAGTAGTGAAGCTGCTTCGGCGTGAGATAAGCCGTCAGAAAGCCACCGTGATGGTGGTCGACGGCTTGCTAAATGCGCGTTCAAAAGCTGATTCCCATATCGACACCAAGAAATTCATCTCTGAGTTGCAAGGGCACGCCGCGTTCGCTGGTTGCACGGTGCTGTTTCTAACCAGTTCTCGCCTTGACGATGGCAGTCCTGAGCACACGATGGTTGATGGCGTGATCGAGATGGGCGAAGAGTTGTATGGCACTCGCTCGGTGCGTCGAATTCAGCTGCGTAAAACTCGCGGCAGCGGAGCAATGACCGGCCTTCACGAGTGTGAAATTACCGACAATGGCCTGGTTGTTTATCCACGGCTCGAAAGTCTCTACAGCCATCCGTCCTCTCCCGACAGCGCCGACATGACGCGTATCGCCAGTGGCATTGAATCACTGGACGACATCTTGGGCGGAGGCCTGCACAGTTCCAGTGTGTCTCTGGTCATAGGCCCCTCCGGGATTGGTAAAACGACGCTGGGCCTCAAATTCCTGGCCGAGTCGACCGTGGAAGCGCCGGGTCTGCATTTCGGCTTCTACGAAAGTCCCCAACGGCTGCGACTCAAGGGCCAATCACTGGGCATCGATTTAAAAAGCATGGAAGACAGCGGCGCACTGACCATCGCATGGCAACCCACCACAGAGGGCCTCCTGGATGGTTTGGGCGCACGCCTACTGAATCTCGTTGAAGAAAAGGGCATCAAGCGCCTGTTTATCGATAGCCTGAGCGGTATGACGCGAGTCTCGACAAATCCGGCGCGGATTACTGATTTCTTCAGTGCACTGATGAACGAGCTGCGATCCAGAGGCGTTACCGTATTTGCCTCTTGGGAAATGCGCGATCTTTTCGGCTCCGAGGTCAGCGCGCCGAACTCGGACCTGTCCAGCATCGTCGACAATCTCATGCTCATGCGGTTCTCTGAGAATCAATCTGAACTTAGCAGGACGCTTTCCATTCTTAAAATACGAGACAGCTCCTACGATCCTTCGCGATTTGTGGTCGTGATCCGTAATCAAGATGTTTTCCTGGAAAAGGCTTCAAGACGTGAACCATCAGTTCCCGCTGAGTCATCGCCCGGTTCAATTTCTTAAGCTTTTGAGTGGGTTGAATTAACATGTCCACCATCCTGGTCGTCGACGACGAGTATTTGATCGCTGACATTCTCAGCTTTGCGCTAGAGGATGAGGGGTTCATGGTGGTGACGGCCAGCAACGGTCGAAAAGGGCTCGAGATACTGGATAGAGAGCGACCCGCCTTGATCATTACCGACTTCATGATGCCGGTCATGGACGGGCTGGAATTCGCCACAGCCGTTCGAGCTCTCCCTTCAGCTAGTCAATTGCCGATCATCTTGATGAGCGGTGCTCAGGCACATATCGGTATGCAGAGATCAGATTTGTTTGATGCCGTGTTGGCAAAACCATTCGACATCGACTTGATCATCGCCGAAGTTAAAAAGCTCTTGGCTGCTGATTAGTCAGCTGTCTCGAACATGCATACCTTCATGAGTCTCAAGCTTGGTTGCCTTCAGGTGGGTGGCAGCATCTTATTGACGTTGGTTCTGCTTGGTTTGGCCGCGATTCAGAGGCAACTGGGCGGCTTATTGCTGGCTATTGAGATGGCCGCCGAAGTAGGGCAGAGTCAGTAGTTAACTGGCCGAGAACAGGAGTTTACGGATGCCATTTACCCTGAAGGAACAGCAAGCCCTTTTGGCATTGAAGGGCGTAGGACCAACCGTTATCGCTCGCCTTGAACAGATGGGGTTTGACTCCCTGGCAATGCTCAGCAAAGCGGATGTTTGTGACATTTTGGCCCAGGCATCGGCTGCAGTGGGATCTACTTGTTGGAAGAACAGCCCCCAGGCTCGAGCCGCCATTAACGCTGCCATTGAGCTCGCAAAGAGCTCCACGCCAAGATTATCGGTGACAGAGTGACTTTTGGCCGTATGTGAACGGACTTGTTTTTGCCGTTTTCTATGGCTCTTTAAATCGATGAAGCGTTTCGTTGTAATTCCGTCAACTGGGCTTTCAGATTCTCGACTTCAGCCTCCAGTTGACGGACACGCTCGCTCGCCTCGACCTGAACAGTAACGTCCTTCTGAATGCCGATGTAATAAGTGAGTTGATCTGCGTCGTTGAACACTGGGGTAATCGACAGCTCATTCCAGAAAGCACTGCCGTCTTGGCGATAGTTTCGAATGATTTGCCGGCAAGGCTGAAAGTTCTTTATTGCCTCGCGGATAGCCACAATGCCTGGTTGGTCTCGGTCATCGCCCTGCAGGAACCGGCAATCCTGATACAAGGTGTCATCAGAGTTGTAGCCCGTCAGGCGCTGGAAGGCTTGGTTGGCGTAGATAAGAACGTTCTCATCGCCTTCCTGCTCTGCCACAACGATGCCATCGTTGGATGCCTCGATCATCAGTTTCAGCAATTCTGCATTGATCATTTTCAGAGTCCCTGTGACTTTCACGCAAGTCTATACCAACCTTTGCGATCTGACTTTTAGAGGTGATTTGCGCCGGCAACGCTCCGAGCAGTAGCGGACATCCTGCCAGCAGCGTGCCCACTTTTTCCTCCATGCGAAGGGAAGGCCGCAGGTCATGCAGGTTTTAACTGGAAGCTCACTCTTTTTCAAAATGCCCCTCCATGTATCAAGTCACGCGAGTAGTTTCTGGCCGCGTTCCCAGAGCGATCTTTACGCTCGCTAGCCTCGACCTGAACAGTAACAT
Organism: Pseudomonas sp. MF6776; assembly: GCF_016613125.1. Lineage (NCBI taxonomy): Bacteria > Pseudomonadati > Pseudomonadota > Gammaproteobacteria > Pseudomonadales > Pseudomonadaceae > Pseudomonas > Pseudomonas sp. MF6776. The sequence continues at coordinate 7,728 of NZ_JAENSQ010000009.1, read as the reverse complement.
CCTCCCCTGCACATCGGACAACGAGTATTCGCCTGCCATTTTTTCTCCTTTCCTTGGATCATCGGCATATCCGTTGTGGAACGACCTAGGGTATCAAGCGCATCTCGCGTAGTTTGTCGAACACGTCGAAAAATGCTTGATCACTCGCCTGGTACGCAGTGAAGCCCATTGCGCGGCTTTTTGACATATCCGTGACGACTTCGATTGGTCGACCGAGGTCAGCATCGGTGTGCCATGGGGACACCAGGCGACCAATATCCGACTCTTTCAAACCGTGTTCCGCGACGATTCGCGTCCATACGGCTTGGTCGTCAGCCATCTGCTTCTCAAGAGGTGACACTGAAGCGGGATAATCGGCAGCAGGCAAGTCGAAGTAGTCGGCGATCCTGCTCCACATCCACTTCCAGCGAAACACATCGCCATTAGTGACGTTGAATGCCTGGTTCGCCGCAGCCGGCGTGGTGGCCGCCCACAGCTGTTGTTTCGCCAACTGCCGTGCGTCCGTCATATCGGTAAGGCTGTCCCATTGCACTCTTGAACCTGGAAACACAAAAGGGCGATTGGTTTGTTTGCAAATCGAGGCATAGACGGCGAGGGTGGTTGCCATATTCATCGCATTGCCTACAGCCACTCCAGTAACGGTATGCGGGCGATGAACGCTCCAGGTGAAGCCGTCCTTTTCAGCAGCGGCGAAAAGTTCATCCTCCTGGGCGTAATAGAAATTCTCGACATCCAGACGACCTTGCTCTTCGCGAAACGGCGTTTGCGGAAGGCTGCCTTTACCATAGGCTTCGAATGGGCCGAGATAGTGTTTTAGCCCAGTAACCAGCGCTACGTGTTCAACGCTATTGGCTGGGCGAATGGCGGTGAGTACGTTGCGTACCATGGCGGCATTAACGCGAATGTTCTCGGCTTCTGTGGCTTGCCGTGACCATGTGGTAATGAACACATGAGTGGGTTTCAAATCAGCCAGCGCATGTTCCAGCGAAGCAGGATCCTGAAGGTCTGCCGCGACAGGTATCACGCCTTGCACTTGTGACGGCTGCCTCGAGAGCGCGGCGACCTGCCACTTGTTATCGATGAGTAATTGAGTGATTGCACTGCCGACGATGCCGCTGGCACCCACGACCAAAGCTGTATGGGTCATACGTTTCTCCTGGATATAGGTTTGGGAGTCCGCTTGAGCAGCAGAGGTTCAACCTAAACCGGACTCGCATTGGCGTTCGTTTTGCGTGGCTTGATTTACAACAGCCGACTCACTGCTCCATCAAAAACCGCTCAATTTCCTCAACGGTACTGCGCGCCGTTCGGGTCACGCCGATCAGTGTCGCCGAAGCGGCGCCTGTCCAGTCGCCATAACCCACCAACCACAAACGCGATTCCTGAATCGAATGCTTACCTTTTACGGCCACGCGCCCGTCGGCGGTACACACGCCCAGGGATTCCAAATAGCCGAGGGCAGGGCGGAAGCCGGTGCACCAGATCACTGCGTCGACTGGCGTTTGCGAGCCATCAGCCCACGTCACGCCGGTCTCGGTGAAACGCAGGAACGGCCGAACCGCGTGCAGCACGCCGCGCTCCCTAGCCTCGACGACTGGCGGCACCATCACGATATCGCCCAAGCCGCCAACCGGCTTTTCAATGACGATGCCGGCCAGCTGCGCTTTCCAGCGTTCGGTGGCGCGTTCGAAGAGCACCCGTCCATCAACGTCATCGGCAAGAAACTCTGGCGACTGCGGAGTGACCCAGGTGGCATCGGCGACTTGCGAGACTTCAGCGAGGATCTGTGCGCCGGAGTAGCCACCGCCCACCACCAGGACTTTTTTCCCGGCAAACGGCTTGGCGTTAACGTAGTGGGCCGAATGCAATTGCTGGCCGGTAAAGGTTTCGCTGCCGGGGTAATGCGGCAGGTAGGGATGGCGCCAGGTGCCGGTCGCGCTGACCACGGTGCGGGCCAGCCAACTGCGGCCCTGGGCTTTTACGTGGAGGTGATTGCCCCGACGCTCAATAGCGTTGACCCAGTAGGGCCGCTCGACAGGAAATTGGTAGCGTTGCTCATACTGGCGCAGGTAATCGAGTACGTTGTCGCGACTTGGGTAGCCGTCAATGACCGGAGGCATCATCCAACCGGCGATGGAGCTCCAGGTCGACGGTGAAAACAGTCGCAGGGAATCCCAGCCATGCCGCCAGGCGCCACCCGGTGCCGCTTCGGCATCAATAATCACAAAGGAACGCCCGGTACGGCGCAGGAAGTAAGCCACGGCGAGTGCGGACTGGCCACCGCCAATAATCGCAACATCCACTTCGGCAGGCATGGGGATTCCTTGGGTTGGCGAAGGTCAGGTCAAGTTAATCCATTCGAAGCGGACGTTTGTTGATGTTGCTCAAGGCGCACGCTGTCTGTTGGCGCGATGACGGTCACTGCCAGCGGCAACGCTGCGCCGACCGCGAAACGGGTGTGACCGTTGCGAACTGCGGAATAAATCCTGACCTACTGTTTTAAGTAGATATTTTTTTCCACTCACAATGAAAGCGTCATGCAGCGCCAGGAATCTTCGATGGGGCAGTCCATTCAGCGCGATACTTTCATGCTGAAAAAAGTCGCATCCGAGTTGTTGGTACCGATCCGCCGTTAAAGGGATATCTCGGTAGCTCTCGGCCACAGATTTCAATCAGGGAGAAATTCTGTGGCCGGCTCGCTTTCGATTAACTGGAAATCGTGGCGGGCGCAGCGCGGCGTCGCAAAATCAGGACGCCACCGATTGCAGCCAGGGTCGAACCGATCAACACACCGACTTTTACCTCGTCAATCAAGTGAGCTGATCCAGCAAACGCCAGGTTTCCGATGAATAGACTCATGGTGAAGCCGATGCCACACAAGAGCGCAACGCCGTAAAGCTGTGCCCAATTGCTGCCTTCCGGCAGTTTGGCCAAGCCCATACGAATGGCCAGTGCAGCCAACAGGAAAATGCCAATCTGCTTGCCCACCAACAAGCCGAGCGCTACACCCAGCGGAACCGGATCGACTAGGTTCTCCATAGAAATTCCGGCCAGTGAAACACCCGCATTGGCGAAGCCGAAAATCGGCACCACAGCGAAAGCTACCCACATGTGCAGCTTTTCTTCTAGGAACAGCAATGGAGACCGGGCTTCCTCTTCAGGCTTACCCATTGGAACACACAGCGCTACAGCAACGCCCGCAAGGGTGGCATGCACCCCGGATTGCAGTACGAAGAACCACAGAACACCACCGACCAGCAAATATGGGAACAATCGTCTGACGCCCAATCGATTCATTGCTATCAGAATGACCAGGGTCGCGAGCGATGCCAGCAACATCGGCATGGAAAGACCAGTGGTGTAGAAAAAGGCGATGATGACCACAGCACCCAGGTCGTCAATGATCGCCAAGGCGGCTAGGAAGACCTTCAGCGAAGTCGGAACTCGCTTACCCAGCAGCGACAAGACACCCAGGGCGAACGCGATGTCGGTAGCGGCTGGGATAGCCCAGCCCTTCAAGGTCTCAGAATTACCCCAGTTGATAGCGATGTAGATCAGCGCAGGCACAACCATGCCGCCTATAGCACCAAATCCCGGCAAGGCACGCTGGCCCCAAGTGGAGAGCCCGCCTGCTAGAACCTCTCTTTTGATCTCTAGTCCGACCATCAGGAAGAAGATCGCCATCAGGCCATCATTGACCCAATGCTCGACAGACATGCCCAACCAGACACTGTGCAAGGCTGCAAAATAACCTTGCGAGAGAGGCGAGTTGGCCACAATTAGGGCCGCGAGTGCCGCACCCATCAGTACAAGACCGCCAGCGGATTCCGACGATATGAAGCGAGCCAGAATCGCGGCTGCTCTAGGAGTTTCGGCTTTAGCTTGATGATTGGTCATCAACGTCCTTTGGATCACTTAAAAGGTAATATATTAACACTTGGCGCACGCAGGCGTGGCGGGGTTAAACAGCATGAAACAGTTAATCCTGAAGGGCAGTAAAGCGTTCTCGTTCCACCCGCTTGGCTAAGGGCTAGGCGCCGTTGAGGTGAGCGACTTCAGCGTAATTACCGAGCTGCCAGGATCACCAGAAGCGCTGGAAGAGCCTCAGGTTGATAACACAGCTAAATCAAGCTAGGGCAATCCGGATGGTTGGAACTAATTGAGTGCGCAAATGTGCGAGGTTTAACAAGGTAATATATAAGTATTGCAGAAGCTTCATGTCATATATCGAGTAAACTTGGCCTTCGCATTGATCCGCAATATTTATTTGTTTTTGCTACGCCATGTGTTTTGGTGTCTGCGCCATTTTATAAAAAACCTAGAAGATTAGATTCTCCAGAAAAACATTTTGATACACTGCTTTGCACTGATAATTTGATTTATATCAACAATCTCCAACCTATTGTTTGCGCTACATCTATAGTTCCTGTCAGCTAGATGGAAGATAGGGTGTAAGCGCTGAAAAATATTTTTTAGCCTTATATCCCCCTCGCTCGCTCATAAATACCTCAGCTCGTTTCAGTTGAGCTGTGTGCACAGGAGATAATTATTGATGGCGCAGGTGGTCGGTGCAGCAGCAGAGCAAACACCAATCCCCCCGCATTCCGTGGCCTGGCACTCCTTGCCTGCAGAGGAGGTGACGAACCTGCTTGAGGTTAATGAGCATGTCGGGCTGGAGGCCGCCGAAGTCCAAGTTCGTCTTGACCGCACTGGTTTCAACAGGCTACCAGAAGCAGCACGTCGACCTGCATGGCTCAAATTCCTGCTGCAATTTCACAACATTCTGATTTACGTACTTCTAGGATCCGCTGCGATTACCGCGGTGCTGCAACATCTTTGGGATACGGTAGTGATTCTGGCTGTGGTCATTGCAAACGCAATTATTGGCTACGTCCAAGAAGGCAAAGCGGAAAAAGCCATGGACGCTATCCGGCAAATGCTGGCGCCGCACGCCGCCGTGATTCGCGCAGGCGAACGCTTAAGTATTGTGGGTGAGGAACTGGTACCGGGCGATATCGTATTGCTGGAGGCCGGAGACAAAGTACCTGCTGATTTACGCCTGCTGCGCGCGAACAGACTACAAATTCAAGAAGCCATTCTTACCGGTGAATCCGTACCAGCAGAGAAACATACCCAGCCAGTGGGCCTCGAATCAGCCTTGGGTGATCGTACTTGCATGGCGTTCAGCGGCACACTCGTGACTTGCGGGCAAGCAACAGGGGTTGTCGTTGCTACCGCAGCAGCTGCTGAAATCGGACGCATCAGCACTCTACTTGCAGGTGTAGAAACGCTGACCACGCCGCTGGTGCAGCAAATGAACGTATTTGCCCGTTGGCTGACGATCTTGATCTTGTTAGTCGGCGGCCTTTTGCTCGTGTTTGGCCATTATGTTGGGCACTACGAGTTCACCGAGATCTTCATGGTCGTGGTAGGGATGTCGGTAGCGGCTATACCTGAAGGGCTGCCCGCCGTCCTTACCATTACGCTGGCTGTCGGCGTTCGGGCAATGGCTCGCCGCAACGCTATTGTACGTCGCCTGCCGGCCATCGAAACACTAGGCTCAGTATCAGTCATCTGCACTGACAAGACCGGCACACTTACCCGCAACGAAATGATGGTCGCATCGGTCGTCACGAACGATCTCATATTCATGGTCGACGGCGAAGGTTATCAGCCAGTAGGAAGCATCAGCCTTGCAGATCAGCTAGTCGACATATCGACTCACCCTGCGTTGGCAGAACTGGGGCGAGCAGCTGGCCTGTGCAATGATGCGGTGCTGCGCCTGCATGAAGATTTATGGAAGGTAGAGGGTGACCCGATGGAGGGTGCCTTGCTGGCATTTTCCGGAAAGACCGGTATTGATAGCGATGAATATCATCAGGCCTGGCCCCGCACCGATGCCATTCCGTTTGACGCGAAACACCGCTTCATGGCGACCCTGCATCACAATCATGATCGACGTGCCTCTATCTATGTGAAGGGCGCGCCAGAGCAAATACTGGCCATGAGCACACAGCAGCTCGTCAATGCTGGCGGGACTGAACCGCTCAATGCGCACTACTGGCACGAACAGGCAAACGCCATTGCTGCCAAGGGGCAGCGTGTATTGGCGTTTGCAGTTAGATCAGTTCCTCCCGAGCACACCGTGTTGGAGTTTGGGGACGTAGAAGGAAGGTTAACCCTGCTGGGCATGGTCGGACTGATTGACCCGCCTAGACCCGAGACGATAAAAGCAGTTCAACAATGCCAAGCAGCAGGTATTGTCGTAAAAATGATCACTGGCGATCACGGCGGTACCGCAGCCGCTATCGGTCGGCAGATTGGACTGCAAAATCCCGAAAGTGTGTTGACCGGCGTAGACCTTGACGTCATGAACGATGCCGCTCTGAAGGAGGCGGTAAAGCACGTCAATATTTTTGCGCGCACCAGCCCTGAACATAAGCTCAGGTTGGTAATGCTGCTGCAATCCAATGGCATGACGGTGGCCATGACCGGCGATGGCGTAAACGATGCACCAGCGCTAAAGCGCGCCGATGCCGGTATCGCCATGGGTGGAAAAGGCAGTGAAGCCGCCAAGGAAGCCGCAGACCTGGTGCTGGCCGATGACAACTTTGCGTCCATCGTCGCTGCGGTTCGCGAAGGCCGGACGGTCTACGACAACATCAAGAAAGTGCTGAGTTGGACGCTACCTACCAACGCGGGCGAGACCATGACCATCATCGTGGCCCTGTTACTCGGCATTACGCTGCCAGTGACGCCAATACAGATTCTGTGGATCAATCTGATTACCGCCGTGACACTTGGCATCGCGCTGGCGTTCGAGCCTACTGAAGAAAACACAATGCGCAGACCGCCCCGTTCCCGCAAGGAGCCACTCATAAGCGGCGCGTTGGTTTGGCATATGGTGCTTGTTTCTATTCTGTTCCTCTGCGGTGTTTACGGCATTTTTTCGTATGCGCTCGACCGTGGCTACTCCGTGGAGTTGGCCCGAACCATGGCGGTGAATACGCTAGTCGTGATGGAAATATTCCATCTGTTCTTCATTCGTAATCTCTACAGCACATCGCTGACCTGGAGGGGCATTCGTGGCACCAAGGTCGTGTGGATGACCGTCGCGGTGGTGACCTTGGCCCAGTTCGCCATCACCTACGCGCCACCTCTGCAAAAGGTGTTTGCCACAGAGACGATCCCTTTCCTTGATGGCCTACTGATCATCGGAGTGGGTGTTGCGCTCTTTGCGATCATCGAGATTGAAAAACAGATTCGAATCCGCCTGTCCGAGTAGAACTGATTGCAAGCTGGCAATCCCCTAAAGACAAGCATCTTCATGCCACTGAAAGAGGATTTAGAAAATGCATAAAATACTTGTAGCTGTCGATGGCTCCGAGCATTCGGAGCGCGCGGTGCGGTACCTTATCGGGTTGATCCAGGATGGCGGATTGCTCGGCGGCAGTGTTGAGGTGCATCTGGTGAATGTGCAACCACTATTGCCACTCAGGATCTCTAACGACATGAAAAAGGATGAGGTTGATTGTTACTACGGCGATAACAGTTCCCGAGCCTTACAAACAGTTGTGGAACTTTTGAATCGAGAAGGTATTGGGGTTTGGGGAGCAATGGAACCAAAAACCAACGTAAGCCCTACCAACGCTTTTCGGTGTCTTCTTCCCAGGCGCCCATCTCGACAAAACAGTTGCGCATGTCGGCCTCCTGGCTGATCTCGGTCAG
>NZ_JAENSQ010000089.1:0-1815 GCF_016613125.1 Pseudomonas sp. MF6776 | reverse complement strand
CTTAAACAACTGAACTGGGCTAGCGAAGGAGTGGGGGCAACAGCAGCTGCGCTGGTAGACTTATCCACAGTTGCTGGTAACAAAATCAGCAATCCGCCCTGGGTCAAATTTCAATCGGCAGGGTGGGGATGCGGACAAAAACTTGGACTGGTTATGCCGCGAGGCCGAGGCTCTCACGATACTCAATGGGACTGAGAGCGCCGAGGGAAATCTTGATACGTTTCTCGTTGTACCAGCGAATGTATGAGTCCAGGGCCTGAATGAATTGCTCGATGCTCGTTGACTGCCAGTTGCGAGGATAGAACAGCTCCGTTTTCAGCCGGCCGAAGAAGCCTTCACACGCCGCGTTATCAGGTGAGCAGCCCTTGCGCGACATCGAACGAATCAGCTTCGCATCAGCGATGCGCGATAGCCAGCCGGGCCAGCGGTAGTGCGCGCCACGATCGGAGTGAACAACAGGCCGTTTATCGTTGCAGGCCACCGTTTCGACGGCCGCATCCAGCATTGTGTTCACAAGCTCGGCGTCGGGACGCGTGCCGATCGACCAACTGATGACCTTCCCATCGAAGCAGTCGATGATGGGGGACAGGTACACCTTGCCGGCCGGGATCTGGAACTCCGAGATGTCAGTCAGCCATTTCTCATTCGGAGCAACAGCTGTGAAGTCCCGGTTGACGAGATTTTCCGGCGCGGGACTGATCTCCCCGAGGTAGGAACCGTATCGACGCCGTTTTGGCTTGGCGACGATCAGGCACTCCTGCTTCATCAAGCGCTGCACCACCTTCTCTGACAAACGCACGCGCTGCCGGCTCAGCGAAGCCCTCATCCGTCGGTAGCCATAGCAGCGATGATTGCGCTCGAAGATGTCTGCCATGGCACGACGCACTTCGGTGTATTTTTCCGCGACCTGCATTCGGGCTCGATGGTAGAAATAGGAACTTCGGGCCAAGCCCAGCGTTTCAAGCAGCTCTGACAAGGAGTATGTCTGCCTCAGGGCATCAGCCAGCAATGTCTTCTCCCGGTTGGTCAGGATTTGCCGGTCGATGCCCGTATCTTTTTTTATGAGTTCATTCGCCTTCATCAACAGGTCGTGTTCAAGCTGCAGACGGCGCACGTCGAGCCGAAGAGATTCAAGTTGCCGTTCCAACTCTTCTCGCTCCGGTGACGATGGGGGGTCTAGTCGGCGCTTCATGGATGCAGATACCTCTGGGCCGAGTAGCTGGTTTTTCCAGTTGTACAAGGTCGGCCTACATACGCCTAGTTTTTCAGCCAGGGCTTTCGCACTTTCTTTTCGCGTGCACAGCGCGATGACCGCTGCCTGCTTCATCGCTGGCGGGCGGGCCAACCCGTCAGATCGGCCAACGACACGCGTATGCAACTCGGGGTGCAATTCGTAAATCCAGGCACGCAACGAATCCCGTGCCGGGTAGCCCAACGCCGTGACGGTAGAGGCGATGCTGCGACCGTGTTCGAGATAGTACTCGACAGCCTTTTCCCTTTGGGCCAGTGAATACTTCGACTTCGACTTCGACTTCGACTTCGAGTTCGCGTAGCCACGCGGCAGGTCGAGGCATCGCTCATACTCTGCATGCCAGCTCTTCAAAGAGTTCTTCGTCGGGTAGCCCAGCTGACGAATCGTTACCCCAATGCGTTTCCCCACTTTTATGTAGAGCTCGACCGCTCGGATGCGGTCTTCGTATGAATACATGAACTACCTCCAGGTAGTCCAAGATTTCCGCCGCATCCCCGGTGGGTCAATTTTCCATCAGCGCCAACACACTAAGCAACCATCAGAAAATTTTGACTGTACGCCAA
>NZ_JAENSQ010000088.1:0-1870 GCF_016613125.1 Pseudomonas sp. MF6776 | reverse complement strand
GACCGGTGAAGATCGCCATCTTGCCGTAGCTGATCCGGTCGCCGACCAGCTCGGCGGTCTGCGCGACGACGTACAACTCATCGTTGTAGACCTCGAGCTTGGGCGGGCACAGCGGGTGCATCGCGTTATCGATTGCCAGCGGATGAAGGTAATAGGTCGCTTGGAGCGCATGAAGTTCGTTGGTGGAGGGCTCGCTAAGCGCGATCCAGCAGAAGTTCGAGCGACCCTTGTCCATCTGGACGCGCTCATCGAGCGAAATTTCCCGGATTCGCTTGCCTTCGTCGTAATAGTAGGCGGCGATGATGCTCATGCCGGCCTCGCAGGGGTGTGCAGGCCACGCCGTACTGCCGGTCGAGCCAGCCCACGTCCGAGCCATGCCTGGATGTTCGAATAGTTACTGAGGCCAAGGATGTCGCCAGCAGCATACGACTCAACCAGCGCATTCACCCAGCTGAGCGTCGCGATGTCCGCAATCGAATAATCGTCGACGATCCAGTCGCGGCCTTCCAGCTGGCGATCCAGGACTCCCAGGAGGCGTATAGCTTCATCGGTAAAGCGCTGCCGAGGCCGCTTGTCTTCATAGTCTTTACCGCCCCATCGTAGGAAAAAGCCAAGCTGACCGAAGATCGGCCCAATTGCCGACATCTGGAAGAACACCCAGGTCAGGGTTTCGTAGCGTCGGACGGGCGAGCTTGGAATGAGCTGGCCCGTCTTTTCGGCCAGGTAGAGGAGGATCGCACCGGATTCCCAGACGGCAGTGGGGTTGCCGTCCGGGCCCGCCGGATCGATGATCGCCGGTATGCGGCCGTTCGGGTTTAACGAGACGAACGCCGCTTCCTTCGACTCGTTGTTCGAGATGTCGATCAGGTGGGGCTCGTACGCCAGGCCAGTCTCCTCCAGCATGATTGAGACCTTGACGCCATTGGGAGTAGGCGCGGCGTACAGTTGCAGGCGGTCGGGATGAGAGGCCGGCCAGCGCTGCGTGATTGGAAAGGATGAGAGGTCTGGCATGATTCTGCGATCCTAGTACTGCGGCGGCGGACGGGAATGACCCACTTCATCAAGGCTGGGTTCGATGACCGCATAGTTGGTCGACGCAGCCACGAAGATTGCAAACCGGACCGGCGCTAGGGTAAGGTCCATGAAACCTACTCCGCGACAGCCCCGCCTGCGGGCTACGCATCGCCAGCATTTTGGCGCTTCGGAAGTACCCAGCCGGGTCGGGGGAAGTGACAGGTATAGCCGCCGGGACGCTTCTCCAGATAATTCTGGTGCTCCGGTTCGGCCTCCCAGAAATCGCTGACCGGCTCGACCTCGGTGACAACTTTGCCACCCCACAGCCCGGAGGCATCCAAATCGGCGATCGTATCTTCGGCGACGCGCTTCTGCTCCTCGTCGACGTAATAGATGCCCGACCTGTAGGAGAGCCCACGATCATTGCCTTGGCGGTTCGTTGTCGTCGGATCGTGGATTTGGAAGAAGTATTCCAGGATGTTTCGGTAGCTCGTCACCGCCGGGTCGAAGACGATCTCGATCCCCTCGGCATGCGTGCCGTGATTGCGATAAGTGGCGTTCGGAACATCGCCGCCCGTGTAACCGACACGAGTGGAAACGATGCCGGGCTGCTTGCGGATTAGGTCCTGCATGCCCCAGAAACACCCGCCTGCGAGAACAGCGCGCTGATGCATGTTAAGCCTCCTCTTCCTGATCGAGATATTCGCCGTATCCCTCGGCCTCCATTTTGTCGCGCGGGATGAAGCGAAGGGACGCTGAGTTGATGCAGTACCGCAGACCGCCGCGGTCGGAAGGACCATCGGGGAACACATGGCCGAGATGACTGTCTGCGTGTACTGACCTGACCTCCGTCCGG
>NZ_JAENSQ010000087.1:0-1873 GCF_016613125.1 Pseudomonas sp. MF6776 | reverse complement strand
CCGGACGGAGGTCAGGTCAGTACACGCAGACAGTCATCTCGGCCATGTGTTCCCCGATGGTCCTTCCGACCGCGGCGGTCTGCGGTACTGCATCAACTCAGCGTCCCTTCGCTTCATCCCGCGCGACGAGATGGAGTCCGAGGGATACGGTGAATATCTCGATCAAGTAGAGGAGGCTTAACATGCATCAGCGCGCTGTTCTCGCAGGAGGATGTTTCTGGGGCATGCAGGATCTGATCCGCAAGCGGCCCGGCATCATCTCGACCCGTGTGGGTTACACGGGCGGCGATATTCCGAACGCCACGTATCGTAATCACGGCACGCATGCCGAGGGGATCGAGATTGTCTTCGACCCGACAGTGACGAGCTACCGGAACATCCTGGAATTCTTCTTCCAGATCCACGATCCGACGACGCTGAACCGCCAGGGCAATGATCGTGGGCTCTCCTACCGGTCGGGCATCTATTATGTCGACGAGGAGCAGAAGCGCGTCGCCGAGGATACGATCGCCGATGTGGATGCCTCGGGGCTGTGGGATGGCAAAGTGGTGACCGAGGTCCAGCCGGTCGGCGAGTTCTGGGAGGCCGAGCCCGATCACCAGGATTATCTGGAGAAGCGCCCGGGCGGCTACACCTGCCACTTCGTCCGTCCCGGCTGGGTGCTTCCGAAGCGCCAAAAGGTTGACGACGTACAGCCAGCGGCCGGGACCGCGGCGGAATAGGCTTCACTGCCGTTGCCACTGCGCCGATCCGGTCCGCAATCTTCGTGACCGCGTCGTTCAGCGACGCGGTCATCGAACCCTACTTCAGAGTGACGGCTCGTTCCAGTCAGTCGCCATCGCAACACCAGGATCGCAGATTTATGCCAGACCTCTCGTCCTTTCCGATCACGCAGCGCTGGCCGGCATCTCATCCCGATCGCCTGCAACTCTACGCAGCCCCTACGCCCAATGGCGTCAAGGTCTCGATCATGCTTGAGGAGACTGGCCTGGCGTACGAGCCCCACCTGATCGACATCTCGAACAACGAGTCGAAGGATCCGGCGTTCGTGTCGCTGAACCCGAACGGACGCATACCGGCGATCATCGATCCGGCTGGCCCTGACGGTAGACCCATCGCCTTATGGGAATCCGGTGCGATCCTCCTCTATCTGGCCGACAAGACGGGTCAGTTCATCTCCACCGAACCAGGCCAGCGTTACGAGACCCTAGCGTGGGTGTTCTTTCAGATGTCGGCCATCGGGCCGATGTTCGGTCAGCTCGGCTTCTTCCTGCGATTTGGCGGCAAGGACTATGAGGACAAGCGGCCGCAACAGCGCTTTATCGACGAATCCACGCGTCTGCTGGGGATTCTGGATCGCCGGCTGGAAGGCCGCGACTGGATCGTCGACGACTATTCGATCGCGGACATCGCGACGCTCGGCTGGGTGAATGCGCTGGTGGAATTCTACGCTGCGGGTGACATCCTTGGCCTCAGCAGCTTTTCGAACGTCCGCGCATGGCTTGGACGCGGGCTGGCTCGACCGGCCGTCCAGCGTGGCCTCCACATTCCCGCGAGGCCAGCATGAGCATCATCGCCGCCTATTATTACAACGAAGGCAAGCGAGTTCGCGAAATCGCGCTCGATGAGCACGTCAAGTTGGGCGAGAGTCGCTCGGGCTTCTGCTGGATCGCGCTTAGCGAACCCACCCCCGAGGAACTACTCGCGATCCAAAGGACATATAATCTTCATCCGTTGGCGATCGACAACGCGATGCACCCGCTGTGCCCGCCCAAGCTCGAGGTCTACAACGATGAGTTGTACGTCGTCGCGCAGACCGCCGAGCTGGTCGGCGACCGGATCAGCTACGGCAAGATGGCGATCTTCACCGGTC
>NZ_JAENSQ010000086.1:0-2060 GCF_016613125.1 Pseudomonas sp. MF6776 | reverse complement strand
CCAATCCCGGTGACGAAACCCCCATCACAATTTGCTTCACCGTCACCCGCGCCTTTCTCGACAAGGCGAAACGTCAGGATAAAAAACTGCATTTCTCCTACACCGTCACCGACCAGATCGGCAACGGTCCGGACACCGATGCGCCGTGGTCGCCGGTGCAGAGCGTGGATGAGGATCTGGATGGCACTCGGTTGCCGATGCCGATTTTGCTGGAACGCAAAGAGGACTATCCCGGTGATGATGCGAGCATCATTGATCTGGAGAAACTGGCGGGCAATCCGTTGCTGTTGGTTGTTGTGACGGCGGATAACCGCTTTGTCGTGGGCTACGACGTTATCGCGACCTATACCGCGACTAACACCGGGCAACCCGCCGATGTGGTGGTGAAGGTCAGCGGCAAAGTCGAAGCGGAGTTCGGGCAGAAAAAAGTCTTGTTCCTTGAGGTGCCCAACGACAAGATCTTCGCTGGCAGCAACGTGACGGCGACCTACGAACTGCGCAAGCCCAACGGCGATCCGGTTGGAAGTTCCAGCACGGCCAACGCTACTGTGACGGGAAGTACTCCGATTGATCTGCTGCCACCTTCACTCGTGGCACCGGCCATTAATCCGATCGATGTACTGGCCTATCCGAACGGGGTGACGGTGCGCATCGAGTATCTTGGCGCACTGAAAGCGGACCGTGCTCGACTGGTCGAAGTCAATCCGCCGGCGGGCTCGCCGCAGTTTCCTTTGGTAGAGTTCAACAGTAATAAAAGAGTGAACACGGTTTTGAGCCCCGCATTTCTCGCCGCGCGGCATGGAGAGAAGATCGATCTGTTCTGGGATTTGTACCGCAACGGTGGGCAGGCTGGCAAGTCGCCTGCCACCCAAATGAGTGTGCTGAAGATTGCGGATGGGGATTCGCGGTTGCCCTCGCCGAAAGTCCCACAGGCACCTGATGACAAAGTCCTGGATTTAAATACATTTGAAGGAAACGCTGACGTTACTGTGCTGCCATGGATAGGCATCAGCACGGACAATATTGTGACGCTAAAACTTCTTGGAAAAGCCACTGACAATAGTGACTGCACGATCCCAATATTGACCAACCATAAAATAACGGAGGCGGAAAAAACCTCAGGAATAAAAGAAATACTGATGAGAGAGCAACTGCTGACACTGAAACACGACACTGAATTAAAAGTATATTTTGAAGTAATACCAAGCCCCGCCAGCAATTTGGCACCCATTATATTTCCACCATTGAATTTAAAATTATTGAAAGTCCCTCTAGTGATGTTAGAGGATTTCGAGACAGGCACAGAAGGTGGCGTGCCCGTTGGCACAGTCATGGACTTCCCGAGCATGGTCGTGACGGTATTGAATGGATATGCAATTATCACGACTCAATACTATACTCCCCCCTTTATAACAGGAAAGTATTTATATTTTGCCCCCGGCGGGACTTTAAGATTCACGCTAAAACGTCCAGCAAAAAGCATTAGATTCGGCAGTGCTGACGCCTCTAACCCCCCGTTACGATACAGCTGCTACGACGAAAACATAGAACTCGTTAAAGCCGGCTCCACCCCGGTATCTGAGAGACCAATAGACGTATGGGTTGAAATAACAGAAACACCAAACAGGACAATTAAATTTATAGACATAACTGATGGAAGAAGCGGCTCACGTTTAGATAACTTCTCACTGTACTATTGAGCGACTTTCCCTTCGGCGTCATACCGCTGAGTATTGCGCAGTTAGCGATACTCGGCGTGACGGCAAATCCCAAAGGACAGATGGAGCTTTTGACGCTCGCGCCAATGACCATTCGTCTCCACCTGTCAGATCTGACAGGTGCGCAAATCGCCACAAAGCGCTCTGATAGCTCCTGCCATTCCCACTGCGCAGGAGCTTGCTTCATGACCACCTCAACCCCACCGGACAACACTGTCCTCGTACTCTATCCACCCAAAGTAAACGGCCAGACCGAACCGGTCGAAGGCGCACATATTGGCGTGCCCCTGGTGGCCTATGATCTGGTCACCGACGGCGAAGGCGCCGTTGTCCTCGTC
Source organism: Pseudomonas sp. MF6776 (assembly GCF_016613125.1). Taxonomy (NCBI): domain Bacteria; kingdom Pseudomonadati; phylum Pseudomonadota; class Gammaproteobacteria; order Pseudomonadales; family Pseudomonadaceae; genus Pseudomonas; species Pseudomonas sp. MF6776. The sequence goes on along the minus strand of NZ_JAENSQ010000086.1, from coordinate 4 downwards.
GATC
>NZ_JAENSQ010000085.1:0-2220 GCF_016613125.1 Pseudomonas sp. MF6776 | reverse complement strand
AAGCGCTTCGACTTCAAATGCCCCATCGAGGTGATGGGAGAGGTCATGCAAAACTCCATGGCAATGCGGCATGATGCTCCGGCTTCAATTCAATAACCGTGTTGCACTCAGCTCCTGCAACCGCCCTGGATAACTCACGTTTGATCATGGGTTAGACTAATTTCATTTAGTGCTTTCCGAGACTTCCCTAAACAATGAGATGACAGGCAAAAGATTTCTTGCCGTGGAGCCTGTTATTAATCATAAAATGCGCTGCCGAGCCGCCAGCAGGGAGAGCAATGGAGGGCGATTTCACCATAGTGGAGCCCGGTCTTGCACATTGAGAAGTCCATGAGAGGGTCATACCAAATACGCGAGGTGTTTGGTATGACAACTAAAGAAAAATACCCTGATTTCCCACTGGCTATTCGTTGGCATGCAATCAAGGTAGCGCTGTTGGCGAAGGGAATTTCCCTCTCCTCACTTTCCAAGTCCTCAGGTGTGACCGGCATCGCTTCGGCTGGAAATCGTAACTATCCAGCGGCGCAAACCGAAATTGCCAAAGCGCTCGGAGTCAGCGAAGGAACCCTTTTCCCGGAGCGCTACGATGTTGTCTGGAGTGATGAGCTCCAAGAGAAGATTGAGGCTACGTTGCCGGAGCTGTTTGGCCTCCCGGTCGCGGTTCCTGCGCGACAACTCTTTACCGATCTCATGGAACAACATTCGGGAAGTCCAATCGATCTGGACGGCTTGCCAATGGCGGAGCCTGCGCGGTTGACCTGGATTAAGGCCGCCCTGCGCAATCGCGGGTTTGTTCTGGTTAGCCTTACCACGCATCTTGGTATCAGGCGTTCTGCTCTGGATACCTTGGGCTCCTCCCGACTGGATAAGCTGCAGCATCTGGTAGCCAGATGCCTAGGGGTTAGGCCCGAGCAGCTTTGGCCTGAACGATATGATGTCTTGGGGCGGCCAATTCCAAAGGCGAGGACTCGTGCAAAGGGACCAGAGAACCGCGAGCCCCAAGTGGTATATCGGCTTGATCTCACGAAAGGCCTATGGTTGCCGGTGAGGGACTTGGTCGGGTTGCCAGGTATGGCCACCGATGAAACGTTTATTGAGCACCGGGCGCATGTGCAAGGGTGGCAGATGCGGCAGCGATTCGGCGTCAATGAGCTCGCCTTTGGATCGCTCCCGGAGGCGACCAAGCAATACCTCCTCATGCCGACGGCTCTTGGGGCAGAAGAGTCAATTGTTCGTTCGCGTAGACGGTTGAGCGGACCTGTGTCGGTTGAGGCGACCGGTAAGCATGGGGCGGCCACCAACACCGTCGTTAAGGTCGATGTGGTCGATAATGCGGTGCACCTGCGGATGGGAGTGGAGGGTGATCTGGCCGTCCTAAACAGGGAGGAAGTTTCTCTGCTTGCGGCTGCCCTCATCGATGCCAGTCAGGAAATCCCTGAGTAAGCATTTGATTCTGGCAGACAGCTATTTGCTCGGGTGCTGCTCGTGCCGGGCCATCAGGTCCTGGGCCTTCACTGTCGCGGCCGCCATCCAACTGTGGAACTCCATTTTTTGAACTGCGAGGCACGATCCCAAGGTTGCAGTTTTGGGGTTATGAGTATCTTGGGCTCAAACATTTCAGGAACTTTAACGATGACGCCATTTTTGAACCTTGCTCCTCACATGTCTGCATTGTCGGCTTCGCTGTCCATGGAGGTGATGGCAGTATCTACTGATGAACTTCAAGGTCTTTTCGTTGAAGCTCTGGATGAGGCGGATTGCCGTGTGCTTCATCGGATCAGTGCCGGTTGTCTTTACGTGCACCCCTTTGCGGCTATGGCGGTTCACTCATCCTGGCTGACCCGGGTTGGCGATTTGCTCTGCGTTGACGTAGTCGATGAAGAGGGTTCCTTTCTCGGCCCCCATTGCGAGCTTTCCGAGGCAGCGCTCGCCGATCTGATGCGTGCCTGCGCTGTTGCGCTTATGAAGGCATCGGACGACATGAAGCGAGTAACCGGTGCTGGGCTTGTTGATGCGGTCAGGCTGTCATCGACGTCGGGTGAGCCCCTGGCGCAGTCTCAGGTGCGCCTGGCCCACATGCAGCGTGGACTGCGTGTTGGCGCTGATGGAAAATTGACCCACCCTGCCGATTGAAATTTGACCCAGGGCGGATTGCTGATTTTGTTACCAGCAACTGTGGATAAGTCTACCAGCGCAGCTGCTGTTGCCCCCACTCCTTCG
>NZ_JAENSQ010000084.1:0-2606 GCF_016613125.1 Pseudomonas sp. MF6776 | reverse complement strand
TGTTGGTGCTGATGGAAAATTGACCCACCCTGCCGATTGAAATTTGACCCAGGGCGGATTGCTGATTTCTATATCAGCAACTGTGGATAAGTCTATCAGCGCAGCTGCTTTAAAATCCCTTCCTTTCGATCGCCCCAAGTGGCGACTGAAGACCTGCCACATGTCGTCATGCAGCAGGCCATCCTTTCCCTAAAATCAAAACGGTTCGTCGTCCACCGGCTTCTGATCGTCCTTGCGTTTTCGCTCCCGTGATTTGATCTTTGCCTGAGCCGCCAAGCTGCTGTGTTGCAGGCGGTAGGACTCGTTGCCCGTTTCGACGATGTGGCAGTGGTGCGTAAGCCGATCCAGCAGGGCGGTGGTCATCTTGGCGTCGCCGAGCACGCGCGACCATTCTGCGAAGCTCAGGTTGGTCGTGATCACGACGCTGGTGTGCTCGTACAGCTTGGACAGCAGGTGAAAAAGCAGAGCACCGCCAGCCTGACTGAATGGCAAGTAACCCAGCTCATCGAGGATGACCAAGTCCATGCGCAGCAGTGCTTGGGCGATGCGCCCGGCTTTACCGTCATGCTTCTCGCGCTCCAGCAGATTGACCAGGTCAACCGTGGAGTAGAAGCGCACGCGCTTGCCGTGCAGAGTGATGCCGGACACGGCTAGCGCGGTGGCCAGGTGGGTCTTGCCGGTGCCCGGCCCGCCGATGAGTACCACGTTCTGTGCCGTGTCGGTGAAGGCCAGGCTGGCCAGTTCCCTGATCAGCCGTGCGTCGGCGCTGGAGGCGCTGAAGTCGAAGCCAGCCAGGTCACGGTGCATGGGCAGCTTGGCCATGTTCATTTGATGGCTCACCGAGCGCATGGCGCGATCCGCATGCTCCTGTTGCAGCAGGTGTTCGAGCAACCATTTCGAGGAGGCTAGGGCCGACTCACCCTGCGCCGTCAAGTCCGCCCAAGCATTGGCCATGCCGTGCAGGCGCAGCTCTTTGAGTTCTGCCATGAGATCACGCATGACGGATCTCCTCGACGCTGCCGCGTAAACGGTCGTAGCGCGCCGTGTTCGCGACAGGCGCTTCCTTGAGCTGCAAGTGAGTCTCGACGGAGGGCGGTGGCTCGGTCGCTGTCAGCCGCGCCACGACATTCAAGACGTGTTCGGCGCTCAGGGTGCCGGCTTCGAGTACCAGTTCAACGGCCACCAATACGGCATCGAGTCCGGCGACGGGTACGGCAGCCAGGACTTGCGCCATGATCCGGTCACCGCCGGCATGACGTGTCAGGCCGTGTTTGAGTTGCCGCAGTGGTGTTGGTAGATCCGCAAAAGGAGCGCCATTGCGCAGTGCGCCCGGCTTGCGCTCGATCAGCGGGATGTAGTGCTGCCAGTCATAGTTGACCTGGTCGCGATCCAGCAAGCGCGCGTGGCTGGCAATCAATACGTCATCAGCTACCACCTCGATCCGCGTCGGATACAGGCGGCAACTGAGCCACTTGCCGGCGTACTCACAGGGTACCGAGTAGCGGTTTCGTCCCATGCTGACCAGGCAGGTGCTGGAAACCCGCGCCGCACGCTCGACGTAACCGTCGAAGGGCGCGGGCATGGGCATCATTTCGGCCCGCTCCAACTCCAACACCTCAGCCACGCTCAGCCCGCTGTATTGCGGGTGCGGAAGCTCGCTCCAGAGTGCGCGGCAGCGCTGCCCGAGCCAGGCATTGAGTTCCTCGAAGGAGTGGAATTGACGGTCTTGGGCGTCCAGCCAGATACGCCTGCGACTGTCCTGCACGTTCTTTTCGACGATGCCCTTTTCCCAACCTGAGGCAACGTTGCAGAAATCCGGATCGAACAGGTAGTGCGCGCACATCACCGCGAAGCGCGCATTCACCGTGCGGCCTTTGCCCTTGTTGACCTTGTCGACGGCCGTCTTCATGTTGTCGTAAATGCCTCGGCGTGGCACGCCGCCTAAGGCGCTGAACGAGCGCGTATGCGCGTCGAACAGCATCTCGTGACCTTGGCTCGGATAAGCCACCAGCCAGAAGGCACGGCTCGCGCACAGCTTCAGGTGCGACACCTGCATGCGCCGGTAAATGCCGCCGATCAGCAAGCCTTCCTCGCTCCAGTCAAACTGAAACGCCTCGCCAAGGGCAAAGGTCAACGGCACAAAGGCGTGCGCTGCCTTGCCCTGATCCCCGCGCCAGGCACGGACAAACGCGGTGAGCTGGCTGTAGCCACCGTCATAACCCTCGGCTTTGATTTGTGCCAGCAGCGCCTTGGCACTGCGCCGTTGTTGCTTGGGACGCAGCGAGTCGGCTTTAAGCGCCTGCTCCAGCGTGCCGTGAAACGGACTCAGCTTGTTGAAAATGGCCCGGCGCAGGTACACCGGCTGCTTGGCTTCCGGCGCTCTGACCCACTTGCGAATGGTGTTGCGCGCCAATCCGGTGCGCTTGGCTATCTCATGCAACGACAGCTTGTCGCGGAAATACATCCGCCGAATTTTGCCCATCATTTCCATACTGATCACCCTGTGTTCTCCTGCTCATAAATTGAGCAGGAGCAGTTGAGCACCTGGGTCAGTTTTCGATCGGCAGAACAGCCTCTACTGGGTCAGTTTTCGGTCAGCGGCAACA
>NZ_JAENSQ010000083.1:0-2720 GCF_016613125.1 Pseudomonas sp. MF6776 | reverse complement strand
TCGTAAGTTAGCTTTAAAGGACGCTTTTAGTCCTTGTAAATACGCATTACGACTCCACAGCTACCAAATCCATACGGCGCCAGCAACCATTAAAACACCCGACACTACTAAAACAATAGTAGAGGCGCGATTGCTGCCTTTCAAAGTATGACCAACACCCACATCCATAACTAGGTGTCGAATTCCGGCTACGAGATGATAAATAAATGAAGAGTATACCAACCAGAAACTAACTTTGCCGAAAGGTGAAGAAAAAATCTCCTTGACTTCATTAAAACCCTTTTCTGACTCCAACGATTTGCTCAGCATATACAGTATCAGTCCCAGAAAAATAAAGAGCATAATTCCTGAAATCCGGTGCAGAATCGATGTAAGCGCCGTGAGAGGAAGCTGAATGGTTCGAATATCAAGATTAACCGGCCGCTTTTTATTCATTTTGACTCCAGTCAACAATTCTAGTGGGGGATTTCAGTTTTCGATCTCATTCATCATAGCAGCTGTAACGAGTGCGATCCATGAACCCCACCTATCACATGATGGGGCAGCAGGTTACCGTGGCATCTCTGGCGAGCAGTTCCACGGCAGAAGAGCTTCGTAGTCGGCCACCGAGGATGCATACGGCAGGCGCTCAAGTACGTGGCGCAGCCACGTATAGGGCTCCTGGCCGTTGACCTTGGCGGTCTCAACCAAGCTGTAGATCTTTGCGCTGGCACTGGCGCCGTTCACGGTGTCGCTGAACAGCCAAGCCTTGCGCCCGATGACAAATGGCTTGATCGCACGCTCCGCAAGGTTGTTGTCGATCGGCAAATGGCCGGCCTCGACATAGCGTTCCAACCGACTCCAGTTGTTGGCCAGATAGTGCACGGCCTTGCCCAGCACACTTTGCGGTGTGACCTGGGAGTACGTCTTGTCCAGCCAGCTTTTCAATTGGCCGAGGATCGGTAGGCTTCTTTCTTGGCGACCGATGAACCGCTGTTCGTCGCTGACTTCCTTGAGGTCGCGCTCGATGCCGTACAGCTTGTTGATCATCGCCAGCGCTACATCGGCGCGGCCCGTCTTACCCTTGGGCTGCACTTTCTGCGCATCGACGAACTTGCGTCGAGCATGAACCATGCACGCCAGCCGCTCGATATCGGGCTGCAACGCCAACGCGTTGTAACCGGCGTAATCATCGGTCATCACATAGCCGCGATACCCTTCCAGCAGGCGTAACGGTACTTCCTGCGCACGGCTGGTGGTGTAGTCAAATAGCACAACTTGTCGATCAGGCGGGCCGCTGGCCTGCACCCACATCCAAGATTGGCTGGTCGGGTCGCGGTCTGGCTCTTTCAAGACCTGTACGCGCGTTTCGTCGCAGTGAATCACCGGACTTTCCAGCAGCCGGTCACGCATCAGGTTTAACAGTGGCTGGAAGTGTTCGCTGCACTGGATCACCCAACGCGCCAGAGTTTGTCGTGGAATGTGGATGCCGTGTCGGGACAGTACGCTTTCAAAACGGTGCAGCGGCAAGCCATCGACGTACTTGGTCGTCAGCAGCATGGCCAGCACGCTGGGGCTGGCCATGCTCTTTTCGATCAATTGGGCTGGCTTGTCAGCGGTAACCGGCGCGGTTTCGCAGCCCCGGCACCCGTAAATCTTGCGCACGTGTTTGAGTACGCGGATCTGCATCGGCACGATGTCGAGCTGCTCGCTGGTTTCCTCGCCAATGACATGCTTGCGGCAACCACAGGCGCAGGTCAGTTCGTGCTCGGGCAGGTCGTGGATGACTTCGACCCGAGGCAGATCGGCCGACAGTGGTTTGCGTTTGCCGCGACGTTTGGCAGGCGCAACGACTTCTTCGTCGGCATCGTCAACCACCGCCAGTAGCGGGTCGCTTTCGGGTTCGTTGAACATCGCCAGTTGCGGCGTGTTGGGATCGACAGTTTGCTCGGACTTACGGCCAAAGAAACGGTCACGCCATAACTTGATCTGCTCTTTCAGGTCGTCGATGTGTGTCGTATAAGCCTCCTTGACCTCCTGCTCGCGCACACGGGCAGCCGATTGCTCACACGCACGAGCAGCGTAACTCTCAAGCAGCATTTGCTTAAGCAGAACAGGGTCATCCGGGAGGTTGTCGGGCACTGAAATCATGGCCCGGATTATACCGGGTCAGGCGACGAAACGGGGCGTCAGAACCTGATGCGGACGGTTGCGCCAGAGGTCTAAGCCGTCGAGTAACCAGTTAAGTTCCTGGACGGTCAGGACGATGGCTTCGTCGGTGGCGTCGGGGGAAGTTTTGAAACGTTCGGCTTCGAGGCGCTTGAGCCAAAGGCAGAAGCCGTTGCGCTCCCAGTACAACACCTTGATGCGGTTACGGGCTTTATTGAGGAAGACGAAAAGTACGGGGTCGAACACGGCGACTTTGATGTCCAGCTCGACCAGGGCGGTGAGGCCGTCGATGGATTTTCGAAAATCCACAGGCTTGGGATAGAGGTACACCTTTTCGACTTTGCTGTCGGGACGCATCATGGCGGACTGGCTCCAGAAAGAAATCGGGAGCGCAGCATCGGGCTTCAGGTAGTCGCTTGGAATGTGGGCTTCATGGAGCGGATACGCTGTAACTAAGGCTGGCGGCGACAATAATGGAGATATTCGGGGCTTACGTTGCATTTTGAGGTCGCAAGTGCATGTGCGTAAATTGAAGCAAATTGCAAGGTTATGCCCAATAGGTAGCTAGCTTA
>NZ_JAENSQ010000082.1:0-2769 GCF_016613125.1 Pseudomonas sp. MF6776 | reverse complement strand
CTGAGTCAGCTGCCGGTAATGCGTAGTCATCTGCGCTTGAATCCTTCGGTGTGAGAGCCTGGATTCTACCGGTGGCTGGCTCTCTGCCTCTCGTTTCAAGCGTTGCGCTTATTCTATGAATTCAGGTACGATTAATCGGCGCAAGAACTCCATGTCCAATACTGTTCCCTGGCCTGGAATGTCGCTTTTGATCTCAGGCCTTAGAATTAAAACTAGCTCATTAACGTCTAAACCAAATTCTGCCTTGGCATCTTCGACCGCATCAAAAAGCCGTGCAAGGATCAAATTCTCAACTCCGCTCGCACCAGATGCTCCTTGTACTTCTCCCGCAGCCCGTCATCGCAGCCGTAATGCACAATCTGCCTTAAATATGAGAGCAAATTACTGTAGGAAATGACCGAGTAAATGTCTTCCCCACCGTCATTAAGTACGTAGGAAATGGCTAGGTCGCCTTTCTCGATTTTTGCGATCAAAACGTAGGCATCTCGGTTCGTCAGCATCGGCAGATAGTCCGAAAGCAGCGCAGTCATGTAGTCGATGCGACCTCGAATTTCGGGGTTTTGGCGGCCTCGGGTGAGCTTAAAGATGTCAGTTGTGTGCAGAGTCATATGCCGATATCCATATCCAGCTTAATTTTGATGTACTTTTTGAGGTGTTTTCTCTCTTGATTTTTGATGTATCTATCGGCAAGTATGGTTACTACTCTCCTTAGAATTTCCCCTTTCAGCAGCATCCCCCTGCCGTCCGTAAGAACCCCATCGTCGTCAAAGTCCTCCTGAGAAATCCCGATTTTCATAGCGAGCTCAAAAGTCCTCAAGTCCATGGCAGCTCTAACATCTGCAATCGCCTCTATTAGATGATCGCTCATAAGCCCATGTCCTTTTCTAGCAGCCACTTCATGTGCTTTTGTAGGTGCTTTTTGGCCGGATTTCGCAGGTATTCATCGCATAATTCCTGCCTAATAACATCTTCCTGACTCAGTTCTTCGCTGATAAACGTCAGGGATAAGTACCTTTCCATTCCAAATTCAAGCTCATATTCAGCTAATAGGATATCCAGCTCCGTTAGCCTGAGTTCTGCTATGGTCATGAGCTTAGGCAGCTTCATGGATATTGATCCGGATAATGTCGCCAAGGCGGTCTTCATACTTCTTAAGCCATGTTTTCGACTCGTCTTTCCAATAAATTCTGCACAACGCAATGGTTAAATTTTCCCGCAATTCCCACGACTCCAGGATGAAACGCATGGCTTCTGAGTTTGTTTTTGCAGTGTGGTAGATGACAAAGTGATCCATCATCTCCAGCGCCGACATTCTCAGCTCGCGCTTGGCGTCTTGGTATGCTTCAAAGCACAGCCCGCTTTCACGCTGCTCGCCTGCACGAACGGCTTCAATGATTTTATGGCGCATGGCTAGATCCCAAGGTCTTTTTGAAGTCGCTGTCGCAAGTATCGACGCAGATATCTCTTGTCAGTCCTACGTCTGTACTCTTCCGAAAGCCGCTCGATCACATCTTCATATGTCTTTGCAGACTCAATCTCACCGAACTCGATAATGTAATGCTCGCACGCAGGCACCCATTCTTTGCTATATCCGCAGTCAAATCCTCGAAGAAACCGATCTTTGAAAAAATGGAACTCAATTTCTTCGTCAGCAATTTCTCCGCTGAAATAATACCCCGGCATATCTTCCATAAGAGCGCTCCAGTTTTAAATCTTGCCAGGCTTTGAGCACAAATCTTTTGAGATTTCACGTACGATCAATATTTGTACGAACCTGACCGGAGTTATTTACATGCCCATGTCTATTTCTATCTGCATGCGCCTGTACTTTTGCAGATACTCAACGTCAGGATTTTCGTTGGCAGCCTCGGCTAATTCGCGGACTTGTACTTCGAAAGTATCTCTAGTGAAAATCAGTTCTTCATCAACTCCGTGCGCATCGTGCTTGATAGAGAGTGCCGGGTAGTCGTCAAGAATATGGAGAATATCTAGGCCATAGATCAGAAAAGTGTGCTCGTCAGAAGCCCCAATCAGCACAAGTGAGTCAATAATTACCTGAACATTTATGTTGATAGACTCCCTGGCGCTCTTGCTTAAAATCAGCACATCTTCATAAAAGTTATCCGAAAAAATCACCTTAGCCATCTCAAACCCCCATATCATTTGAGAAATTGCGGACGTAGTAATGCCTTAGGTGACTCATATCTGGGTCTTTCAAGTAGCGTCGAGATAGCCTTTTTGCGATCAAACGAATTATTACGGGGACGTATCGGTTCTCGATTGCCAGGCTTTCGCTCTCAGATGAATCGAGGATCTGGACGCAAAGTGAGATTTGGGGATTAACGCTTGGGACTTGCTGGCTTACTGAGAGCAGCCTGTACGGCTTTAGAATGAAGCTGTGAAACGGGTGTGCCGCGAACGCGATGATGCGCATGAGCTCAAGATGTCCAAGGACTTCATGTGCGTCACTTAGAGATTCTGAGAGCCTGGAGAGGGTTGATTCTGGGAGTGGCATTTCTAGTGTCCGTTTTGGTACGCGGACGATCCATTATATGAACCTTTCTTGCCGTGTCTACAGGTTTTTGTGCTAAAACTGAACTAGAAGTTAGGGGTAGTTTGATTAGTTTTCGTCAGGGTATTGCATGGCGGTTGCAGGAGCTGAGTGCAACACGGTTATTGAATTGAAGCCGGAGCATCATGCCGCATTGCCATGGAGTTTTGCATGACCTCTCCCATCACCTCGATGGGGCATTTGAAGTCGAAGCGCTT
>NZ_JAENSQ010000081.1:0-2801 GCF_016613125.1 Pseudomonas sp. MF6776 | reverse complement strand
GTCTGGTTTCGTTGCTCTGCCGACTTCCTGCGCCTTTTTGATGGCATATGCGTTGTATTCCTCTGCGCCAGTTTCGGGATCATCTGCTGGATTACCTGGGCAAAGTTTGTCCTCCCATGGGAGGACATAGGAGGCGCGGCCCAGGATGAACTGCAGGACGTAATCCGAAGGTATGGCGAGACGCTGCATGAGGAATTTTCCTAGACGAAAATCGAATGATAGCGCAGAGGGCTTTGGGCAGCGAAAGCTGCTTCCAGAGCGGCCAAAAGCCGCTCTGATAAACCGGCGTCGAAGACGACGGAAACAGCCTGACAGACGCCACCCGAGCCCACGAGGGGGGTGAGGAAAAATGGCCCCCAGGCCGAATTTTTCCGTTCTGCCCTGGTGCAGCCCGTCCAGGGCGAAACCAGGGTGCGAAGCATCCGGCCGCACCGCTTGCGTGCGCGTCAGGTGAAACCGGACCAACCTGGTTTCGAGCCGAAGCAGCAGAGGGAGGGACGGAGTCCCGCGCCGATGCGTCGCGCAGTCTCAGAAAGCGGGTTGGTCCGGCTTTGCCGGGCGCGCACGCGGGTGAATTTTCGAGACAAGCCCGTCCAGGGCGCAGGGGAGGAAAGAGGGTGGCGGATCGCGCAGCGATTCAGAACCCTGAAGGCCTTCCGGGGCGCTCCCCCGGGAGGTTTGGGCGGCCCGGAGGGGCGGCCACGGAGCCCCGCAGGGGTGACGGCATTTTGCTGTTGGGTTCTATGTTTTTGGCTCTTGGCGGTTGTATTGCAGGTCCTATTGTTGGGCCTATTGCCGCAGCAATAGGTGAGCCATAGGAGCGGCAATTTCAGGGAGTGAGGCAGGCAGGCGCTACGCTGTCGCCTGCCCTCACTCCCTGATGCTCGCCGGCTGGTATGAATCGCCCAGGTAGCGATAGAACCTATCCAGGTACGGAAGCCCGTCGAGCGGCTCATCGAGCAGCGAGTCGGGAATCTCAACGCCACGGAACAAGCCGAAGCTGTTCAGCAGGCGCTTGCCCTTGAGGATCTGCGCCGCGTGCCAGTTGTCAGCCAAGGTCAGATCGGAGAATTTCACGGCGTACTTGAACACCTCCATGAAACCCTCAACGGGATCGCCCAGGATGGGCCTGCAATCCACGACCATGCTGTCACCGGTGATCTTGTGCCACTCGGTGCTGAGGTCGGTTTGGGAGGGCTGTGATGTGGCCAGAATGATCATGTGACAATGCGGGTGCCAGCCATTGCCCTTGTTGGTCAGCTCGAGGGTGTAGACGGCCCCCTCGGCTTTGCAAAGCTCTGTCCAGGGAGCGCCACGAGTACCGGCATTGAAGTAGCGACGACGATCCATCAAGCGACGTAGCGACTTCGCGAGGTGCGATTGACGCTCTTCAAGATCCGGCCCGTTTTTGACTGTTAGGGTCAGGAGATAGGGCCGCAGATCCGGGCGTTCCTCCTGGATCACCTGCCAGCGGGTCAAGTAAGCCCCAAGAGCCTTGGCACCGCGGCGAATGCCGCACAACGGACAGACCAGGTGCTGCTTGCAGAACGTCGCGCTATGCAGCCGTACCTTGCCCACGGTGAAGTACTCCCGGAAATGCAGGTAATTACCACAGCTGGCAAGGCTAGCGGCAGTCTTGATGGTCGCTTCGGACGGGGTCTTTCGGAGATGTTCTAGCATCGCCTGAGACCTTGTGTGAGCCACGCCGTAGCGTGTTATTCTCTCGTCCAGAAGCCTAGCTTCGTCAGCCCCTGTGAACTCCCCGCCTGCCAAGTTGGAAGAGTTCTCAGGGGTTTTTTTATGCGCCATTCATGGCCCCCTTATTCGTGGGGCCGAGCATAGCACCTGCTAACACATTGTTTCTATGTATCAAGTAAAGCAGGGACTCGCCAGCCTCAGAACCGCGCAAAGCCCCGGAATCCGGGAGCATCAGCAGAAAAACAGCGATCAGGGACAAAACATCCTTACGATCCAGCTCGATTGAAACCCTCATGCCCAGCTCCTCAGTGGTGATGGCAAATTTTCTCATCACGACCAGGAACATAACGGGCGAGGTTTGCGCCTCCACTCCAGAGCCAAAAAACGAAGGAGTCTTCGGTAAAGTGGGGGTGTAACAGCACCCCACAGGATCCGGGAGGGGGGTGAAGAACATTTCGCAATACTACCCAGAGCGCCAAAAGCAAAATCAACAGCACCCATGCTGGGGGCCTCCGCTCCCGGCCGGTGGCCAGGAACAGAGCGCCAGAGGGTGATTTGATCAGCGAAGGGTCAAGGGTTCGCTCCGCCCGGGACTCCGTTCGCCGCGACGGTGAAGCGAGTCACGACGAGCCGGGGTCGCGGCCCCTGACCTGAGGAATTTCAACGGTGGATGGACTGGCCTCGATCGGAGTACGGGAACCTGTTCCCGTATGGAGGTCGAGGGGACAAGCGCAGCGCGTCAGGCCTCGGCGGCCCTTGTTCGTAAAGCCATCACTTGCGTGGCTGACAAATGGCGAAGCTCAGAATTGGAAAAAACCAGGTCAGCCCTCAACCACCTGGTTTCTTCGTCCCACTGGGCCAAATTGTCTATGAGAAACCTATAACGACCTTGATAAGCCTCCGCAAGATCCTCAGCAAGGGCCCTGTAAGCCTCTCCAGGCGTTTTTAACGCCAAATACACTGCATCTAGCACGGGGTCTGGTTTCGTTGCTCTGCCGACTTCCTGCGCCTTTTTGATGGCATATGCGTTGTATTCCTCTGCGCCAGTTTCGGGATCATCTGCTGGATTACCTGGGCAAAGTTTGTCCTCCCATGGGAGGACA
>NZ_JAENSQ010000080.1:0-2898 GCF_016613125.1 Pseudomonas sp. MF6776 | reverse complement strand
GGCGGCACATCCTGCTGAACGGGCATTACACCTTCCAGACTGACGGCAAGTTCATCGACCTGGATGCGCTCGTGGCGGGACTGGAGCTGGGCTGACGGAAATTTCTGGGATTCCGGCGTACAACCCCTCTATGGTCGCGTCAGCACGGCTGACCAGAATACCGACAACCAGATTCGAGAGATTGAAGCCGCAGGCTTCTCAGTAAATCAGCGCCGCATCGTGACCGAAAGCATCAGCGGTAGCATCGCGGCCAGTGAGCGTCCTCAGTTTGCCCGGTTGCTTGACCGGCTGGAGCCCGGTGATGTGCTCATCGTGACCAAGCTGGACCGGCTCGGTCGCAATGCCATGGATGTCCGCGCAACGGTTGAGCGATTGGCCGCCGAGAGTGTCCGCGTCCACTGCCTGGCGCTCGGCGGGGTCGATCTGACCAGCGCCGCCGGAAAGATGACCATGAGCGTGTTGAGTGCGGTGGCTGAGTTTGAACGCGACTTGCTGATCGAGCGAACCCAGGCAGGCATTGCGCGTGCGCGCGCGGAAGGCAAGGCGCTTGGCCGCCCCCCAGCGTTGACAAAGGTGCAGCAGGCCGAAGCCATGCAACGCCTTGCGGCTGGCGAATCGGTTGCGAAGGTGGCGCGCGACTACGGCACCACCCGGCAGTCCATCATGCGAGTGCGGGAAAAACTGGGCAGGGGCAGTGCAGGCGCCTCCTGATAAATGGTGCAGTCGTCTTCTGAAAATGACACTGGCCATTGTTCGCGGTCATGCTCCACCTGTCGCAGTATTTGTCGCAAGTAAAGTAACACCTGCGACAGAAATATGCGACACTTATGGAGCAGAAAAATCGGGGAACGGTTCCATGTCGCACGACTTAGGATATTTGCGACACCTGTATTGATCGCTCCTAGCAACGGAAAGTGCACTTAAGCCCAGAGCCTGCCCCGCAACAATCTGCTACCTTCCCGTTTCAACTGGCTGGTTGGTCAGATATCAATGGGAAGGGATGATGAAAGCAAGCTTAAAGATTTGGCTGGCAATAGGATTATTGGGGACTCTTACTGGTTGCTCGAGCATGGCCCCTCAACCCTATCGACCAGTTCCTGATGGAGTTTCCATAATTCCTAGTCCAAACGGGAGCTTTCAGGTCGATAGGGTCGTAGTAAAGCGAGCGGTAGCTAAGCCATCCGCAGACACTCTCCAATTCTGTTTTGCTCAGAACATCCCAGGGATCAACGGTACTCCCTTATCAAACTCAGTAAAGACCAAGATTACCGCTCAGGGAAAAGACCAAGTTTCATTCATCGTTCCTATGACGATGGGAACGCCCCTTAGCTACGAAATCATCTTCTCGGTGACCGCTAGTCATGATTCGGGAAATTTGGCTTTCGACTTTACGAATCTAAAGATTAGGGGTACGTGGAGCGCCAATGAGGCGCCACTGCCTGGATCCCAGGAAGCTAATCAATATGTAGATAGTGCCTTGGCAAAACTAAATAAAGTAAGCGACAACGTAGCGAACTGCTTAGTTACAGAGGGATAGTTAAGATAGTTTCCATCTGACCAAACGATCGGATGTGAATAGAGCTAAAGATCATTATTGGCAGTGAAACGTGACGAGTATTAAAAATTTAATACTCGTCACTACAGCCATTATTATGGCTACATCATTACTGCACATGCCGCAGCGACTTCTGAAATTTTCATTTGATCAAGCCCTCCATCGCCTGCCGTTTCATTGATGCATGCGACGAGTCCGCTTGCTGAGACTCCAGATTTATTTATATTAGAAGCCATAGCTTGAGCTAAACTGGATTTCTCAGAGTAAGATGCATCTCTCCAGTCTCCTAGAGTGTTACCCCCTGATAATGCATATGCAGTGCTGGACAGTATAAATGGAATTACAACAAATACGCTTTTTACTATTGTTTTCATGATGACTCCTGTCTTTGTAATTTTAATACTGACTCATTTTAGTCGATCTGATGCCTTACGGTACGCGGCTTCATTCTCACGCTTATCGATAGCGACCACGAACACCACAATTTCTTGGTCTATGACCTGGTAGATCAGCCGATAGCCCGCGCTGCGCAGCTTTACTTTGTAGCAATCTGGCAGCTCGCGTAAGCGGTTGGCCTCGATGCGTGGGTTTTCCAGGACTTCAGCCAGTTTTTTCTTGAATTGCTGACGGATCGTATCTCCCAGTTTGTGCCATTCCTTCAGCGCACGCTGATCGAACTCAAGACTATAGGTCATCCAGCGTCACCTTAACGCGCTGTGGTGAAGCCAATCGCTCGCGTACGGTGTTTATGAGGGTTTCATCCTCTTCAGTCATAAGCACAGGCCGGAAAGGCAGCTGGCCGCGCTCCGCAACGTACTGCAAGGCTTGGCGCATGAGCTCAGACGGAGTCACACCCAAACGTTCCAATTCGCGATAGGCGCGGTTTTTTAGATCGTCGTCTACACGGACATTGATTGAGGCCATTTCGTGCACTCCTGTAATGACACATGTCATTACAATGGCATTGCAGGAGCAATTTTTCAAGGGGAGACGCAAGAATTTCCTTTACCACGCGTCTGGGAAATATTCGTAGCAACCTTTCAGTGTTATAGATTTAAAAGAGAAACATGAGCCACTTTTTCTAACTCTGGTGTATTTTTTTAAAGTCCCTTTTATCATATCTTTATCAATCTTCTTTCCGAGAAGGCAATCACATGCTTGATACATGAGAAAGGCTTTGAAGGTTGAATATTCACTCACATCCCGTAAAACCCTAGGCGGTTGCAGGAGCTGAGTGCAACACGGTTATTGAATTGAAGCCGGAGCATCATGCCGCATTGCCATGGAGTTTTGCATGACCTCTCCCATCACCTCGATGGGGCATTTGAAGTCGAAGCGCTTGC